>NZ_JAHZSO010000165.1:0-203191 GCF_028421345.1 Escherichia sp. S10b | reverse complement strand
CGATACGGCATGCGGACTGCAGGCAGAGAAAACTGGCCGATTTTCTCTGCACTGGAGGGATAATACAAGGCCTGATAAGACGCGCCAGCGTCGCATCAGGCGCTGAATGCCGGATTGTTACCCGGCATTTGTCATTTAGCGGTGATGTTTGCCTGGACCATGACCGCCGTGATGATCATGATGAGCTTTCTTATGGTGACGCGGCGGTGGCGGCGGTCCGTGTGGGTGCCAGCGATTGCCTCGCCATTCATAATGTTGTTTCCACCAGCCGTGGTCGCGCCAGTGACCGCCATCCCAGTAATAACCGCGATTATCACGATCGCCTATCTGTAATTTTACTGACGGGACTAACGTAATTTCCGCAGCCTGCGCTGCCATGGGAGCGACCAGAACCAGGGAAAGTGCGAGTACGATAGATTGCATCTTTTTCACAGGTTACTCCTTTTATCATTGCCCGTTATGGGTCGATATCCGGAGATTACGCGATGAGAACGACGGTTGTTATTCTCCGCAATCCTAATCTCTAAGTTACCGCATTTATTGAGAATTTCTCCTTTTTCCCTGTCGTTTTTCTCCATAATTTCTTCATAAAAAAGCCGGGCTGCATAAAAGCAAACCCGGCCTGATTGAGATAATGAATAGATTTTACTGATGATTCATCATCAATTTACGCAACGCAGCAAAATCGGCGGGCAGATTATGTGAAAGCAAGGGTAAATCAGCACGTTCTGCCAGCTCTTTTGGCAGATCCAACGTTTCACCGAGAATCGCTTCCACGCTCTCTTTAAATTTCGCCGGATGCGCGGTGCCGAGGAACAAGCCATATTCGCCTGGATTCAACTGGTCACGCAGCGCACGATACGCTACGGCAGCGTGCGGCTCCGAGGTGTAGCCCAGTTCTTTTAACTCACGCATTGTCTGTTGCGTGGTTTCATCATCCACGGCTGCATAACCCAGCTCTTTCAGTTGCCAGATTTTGCGGCGGAACAACTCTTCCACACGCGGCCAGTTGTTCGGCTGACTCACGTCCATCGCGTTGGATAACGTCGCCTGAGTCGCTTTGGGTGACCACTGACCGTCGTGCAGGAAACGTGGCACGGTATCGTTCACGTTGGTCGCAGCAATAAAACGTTTCACCGGCAGACCGAGTGACTTCGCCAGCAGACCCGCCGTCAAATCGCCGAAGTTTCCGCTTGGCACCGAGACAACCAGCTGGTTGCGCGCTTCCTGCGGCAGCTGCGCAACAGCTTCAAAGTAGTAGCAAATCTGCGCCAGCAAACGGCTGATGTTAATCGAGTTAGCTGAGTTTAACCCCAGCGCCACTTTCAGTTCTTCATCATCAAACGCCTGCTTCACCAGCGCCTGACAGGCATCGAAATCGCCGTCGATGGCAACAGTTTCGATATTGCCGCCCAACGTACAGAACAGTTTTTCTTGCAGTGGACTGATTTTGCCTCGTGGATAGAGGATAACCACTTTCACATTCGGTAAACCGTAGAAAGCATGAGCCACTGCCGCTCCGGTATCACCGGAGGTCGCGGTCAGAATGGTCACTGGCTTATCGCCCGCAATATGGGTCAGCATTTGTGCCATAAAGCGACCGCCGAAATCTTTAAATGCCAGCGTTGGCCCGTGGAACAATTCCAGACAACCGACATCGCTTTCAACATTGGCGACCGGAGCCGGGAAGGCAAACGCCGCGCGCACGCGCTCTTCCAGGATTTCCTGCGGGATTTCATCACCAATAAACGCCGAGAGGATCTTCGCACTGCGGGTGACAAAATCCAGCTTCAGCATCTCATCAATTTCAGTCAGGCTGAATTCCGGCAGGTCATGCGGAAAAAACAGCCCCTGATTTTTGCCCAACCCCTGGGTTACGGCTTGCGCAAAGCTGACCTGCTCGTTGTGATCTTTCAGATTGTAGAGTTTCATTTAGTTTTCCAGTACTCGTGCGCCCGCCGTATCCAGCCGGCAAATATGAACAAAACCTTCCTGATTTTGCAGGTAGTTCTTACCCAACCAGTCGGCAACGCGCTGGGCGGTATCCGGCTTGTCACATAGAGCGAACAAGGTCGGGCCGGAGCCGGAGATACCGCTCGCTACCGCGCCGATTTCCGCGACCGCCTGCCGCGCCTGCCGGAAGCCAGGCAGTAACCGTTCACGGTAGGGTTCAGCGATAACATCTTTCATCAGCTTCGCGGCAAGCTCAGGCTGACGGGAATAGCAGGCGTGAATGAAGCCAGCCAGATGTCGCCCGTGCGCAATGCAATCCTGGCGGCGATACTGCGCCGGTAAAATAGCCCTGGCTTCTGCCGTCGAGACTTTAATCCCCGGATACGCCAGCACCCACAGCCACTCATCAAACCCTGGCACTTGCTGGCTGATGATGTCGTTTTCTTCGATCATCAACTGCATACCACCAAGAAAACACGGTGCCACGTTGTCGTAATGAATGCTGCCGGAGATTCGTCCTTCCAGCTCGCCCATCAAAGCCAGCAAACGAGTGTCATTAAGCGGCTTGCCACAGTGTTCATTCATCGCCATCAGCGCCGCGACCACCGAACAGGCGCTGGAGCCTAAGCCCGAACCGATTGGCATATTCTTTTCCAGAGTCATCGCCACTGGAATTTGCTTGCCAAGCTCCTGGCAAAAACGCTCCCAGCACTGATAAACGATATTTTCCCGTGGTTCTGACGGCAGCTTATCGGCAAAGCGTCCGAGGTTGTTGAGACTGAATGTCTCTGCCGCCTCAACCGTGACTACATCTCCGAGCAATGCACCATCAACAGGTGTCACCGCCGCCCCGAGCACATCAAACCCGACGCTCATATTGGCACTGGAAGCCGGGGCATAAACTTTAACCATGTCAGACTCCTAACTTCCATGAGAGGGTACGTAGCAGATCGGCAAAGACACCGGCAGCTGTAACGTCATTGCCCGCACCATATCCGCGCAGCACCAACGGCAGCGGCTGATAATAGTGGCTATAAAAGGCCAGGGCGTTTTCGCCATTTTTCACTTTGAACAGCGGATCATTACCATCCACTTCGGCAATCTTCACGCGGCAGGCACCATCTTCATCAATATTGCCAACATAGCGCAAAACTTTTCCTTCATCACGGGCCTTCGCCACGCGCGCGGCAAAGAGATCGTCGAGCTGTGACAGATTCGCCATAAAAGCGGCAACATCACCCTCAGCGTTAAACTCTGCGGGCAGCACAGGTTCAATTTCAATATCCGCCAGCTCCAGTTCACGTCCCGTTTCACGAGCGAGAATCAATAGCTTACGCGCTACATCCATACCAGAAAGATCATCTCGCGGATCCGGTTCGGTATAACCCATTTCCCGCGCCAGAGTAGTCGCCTCGGAGAAACTCATGCCTTCGTCTAACTTGCCGAAGATATAAGAAAGCGAACCTGAAAGAATGCCGGAGAACTTCATCAATTCATCACCAGCATTGAGCAGATTTTGCAGGTTCTCAATAACCGGTAATCCAGCCCCAACGTTGGTGTCATAGAGGAATTTACGCCGCGATTTTTCCGCCGCATGACGCAACAGATGGTAGTAATCCATCGACGAGGTGTTGGCCTTTTTGTTCGGCGTGACAACGTGGAAACCTTCGCGCAAGAAGTCGGCATATTGATCCGCCACTGCCTGGCTGGAGGTGCAGTCAACAATGACCGGGTTCAGCAGATGATATTCTTTCACGAGGCGAATTAAGCGCCCGAGATTAAACGGCTCTTTGGCTTGCGCCAGTTCTTCCTGCCAGTTTTCCAGATTTAGGCCATGCACATTGGTGAGCAGTGCCTTCGAGTTGGCAACACCGCAGACACGTAAGTCGATATGTTTATTCTTCAGCCAGCTTTGTTGACGCTTCAGTTGCTCCAGCAGCGCACCGCCAACGCCACCGACGCCAATCACAAACACTTCGATAACCTGATCGGTATTGAACAGCATCTGATGAGTAACGCGCACGCCAGTGGTCGCATCATCGTTATTTACCACGACAGAGATTGAGCGTTCAGAAGATCCCTGAGCAATGGCGACAATGTTGATATTGGCGCGGGCCAGCGCGGCAAAGAATTTCGCCGAGATCCCACGCAAGGTGCGCATACCATCACCTACCACCGAGATAATGGCCAGCCGTTCCGTCACCGCCAGCGGCTCCAGTAAGCCTTCTTTCAGTTCCAGGTAGAACTCTTCCTGCATTGCCCGTTCAGCCCGCACACAGTCGCTTTGCGGAACGCAGAAACTGATACTGTATTCGGAAGATGATTGCGTAATCAGCACCACGGAAATACGGGCGCGTGACATCGCGGCAAAGACGCGCGCCGCCATGCCGACCATTCCTTTCATCCCCGGGCCGGAAACGCTGAACATTGCCATGTTATTCAGATTGGAAATGCCCTTGACCGGTAATTCGTCTTCATCACGACTGGCACCAATGAGCGTACCTGGTGCTTGAGGATTTCCGGTATTTTTAATCAGGCAAGGGATCTGGAACTGGGCGATGGGGGTAATGGTGCGGGGGTGAAGAACTTTAGCGCCGAAGTAGGAAAGCTCCATCGCTTCCTGGTAGGACATCGACTTCAACAACCTCGCATCGGGCACCTGACGCGGGTCGCAGGTATAGACCCCGTCAACGTCCGTCCAAATCTCGCAACAATCGGCGCGTAAACAGGCAGCCAGCACCGCCGCGGAGTAGTCGGAACCGTTACGTCCAAGTACCACCAGTTCGCCTTTTTCATTACCGGCGGTGAAGCCTGCCATCAGCACCATGTGATCAGCCGGAATACGACTTGCCGCAATACGGCGGGTGGACTCAGCAATATCGACGGTAGATTCGAGGTAATGCCCCACTGCCAGCAGTTTTTCGACCGGATCGATAACGGTAACGTTGTGACCACGCGCTTCTAACACGCCGGCCATAATGGCGATCGACATTTTCTCGCCACGGCAAATCAGCGCAGCGTTGATGCTATCCGGGCACTGCCCCAACAAACTAATGCCATGCAGGACATGTTTTATTTGGGCAAATTCCTGATCGACGAAAGTTTTCAATTGCGCCAGCGGGAACCCCGGCTGGGCGGCGGCGAGTCCCGTCAAAAGTTCGGCAAAAATACGTTCGGCATCGCTGATATTGGGTAAAGCATCCTGGCCGCTAATGGTTTTTTCAATCATCGCCACCAGGTGGTTGGTGATTTTGGCGGGGGCAGAGAGGACGGTGGCCACCTGCCCCTGCCTGGCATTGCTTTCCAGAATATCGGCAACACGCAGAAAACGTTCTGCATTTGCCACTGATGTACCGCCGAACTTCAACACTCGCATGGTTGTTACCTCGTTACCTTTGGTCGAAAAAAAAGCCCGCACTGTCAGGTGCGGGCTTTTTTCTGTGTTTCCTGTACGCGTCAGCCCGCACCGTTACCTGTGGTAATGGTGATGGTGGTGGTAATGGTGGTGCTAATGCGTTTCATGGATGTTGTGTACTCTGTAATTTTTATCTGTCTGTGCGCTATGCCTATATTGGTTAAAGTATTTAGTGACCTAAGTCAATAAAATTTTAATTTACTCACGGCAGGTAACCAGTTCAGAAGCTGCTATCAGACACTCTTTTTTTAATCCACACAGAGACATATTGCCCGTTGCAGTCAGAATGAAAAGCTGAAAAATACTTACTAAGGCGTTTTTTATTTGGTGATATTTTTTTCAATATCATGCAGCAAACGGTGCAACATTGCCGTGTCTCGTTGCTCTAAAAGCCCCAGGCGTTGTTGTAACCAGTCGACCAGTTTTATGTCATCTGCCACTGCCAGAGTCGTCAGCAATGCCATGACTCGTTCGCGTAAAGCTTGCAGTTGATGTTGGTCTGCCGTTGTGTCACTTTTCGCCGGTTGTTGTATTAATGTTGCTAATTGATAGCAATAGACCATCACCGCCTGCCCCAGATTGAGCGAAGGATAATCCGCCACCATCGGCACACCAGTTAGAACGTCAGCCAACGCTAACTCTTCGTTAGTCAGCCCGGAATCTTCGCGACCAAACACCAGCGCGGCATGGCTCATCCATGAAGATTTTTCCTCTAACAGCGGCACCAGTTCTACTGGCGTGGCGTAGTAATGATATTTCGCCCGACTGCGCGCAGTGGTGGCGACAGTGAAATCGACATCGTGTAACGATTCAGCCAGCGTCGGGAAAACTTTAATATTATCAATAATATCACCAGATCCATGTGCGACCCAGCGGGTGGCTGGCTCCAGGTGCGCTTGACTATCGACAATCCGCAGTTCGCTAAAACCCATCGTTTTCATTGCCCGCGCCGCTGCCCCAATATTTTCTGCTCTGGCGGGTGCGACCAGAATAATCGTTATACGCATATTGCCACTCTTCTTGACCAAATAACCGCGAACAGGGTGATCACTGTCAACTTATTACGCGGTGCGAATTTACAAATTCTTAACGTAAGTCGCAGAAAAAGCCCTTTACTTAGCTTAAAAAAGGCTAAACTATTTCCTGACTGTACTAACGGTTGAATTGTTAAAAAATGCTACATATCCTTCTGTTTACTTAGGATAATTTTATAAAAAATAAATCTCGACAATTGGATTCACCACGTTTATTAGTTGTATGATGCAACTAGTTGGATTATTAAAATAATGTGACGAAAGCTAGCATTTAGATACGATGATTTCATCAAACTGTTAACGTGCTACAATTGAACTTGATATATGTCAACGAAGCGTAGTTTTATTGGGTGTCCGGCCCCTCTTAGCCTGTTATGTTGCTGTTAAAATGGTTAGGATGACAGCCGTTTTTGACACTGTCGGGTCCTGAGGGAAAGTACCCACGACCAAGCTAATGATGTTGTTGACGTTGATGGAAAGTGCATCAAGAACGCAATTACGTACTTTAGTCATGTTACGCCGATCATGTTAATTTGCAGCATGCATCAGGCAGGTCAGGGACTTTTGTACTTCCTGTTTCGATTTAGTTGGCAATTTAGGTAGCAAACATGCAGACCCCGCACATTCTTATCGTTGAAGACGAGTTGGTAACACGCAACACGTTGAAAAGTATTTTCGAAGCGGAAGGCTATGATGTTTTCGAAGCGACAGATGGCGCGGAAATGCATCAGATCCTCTCTGAATATGACATCAACCTGGTGATCATGGATATCAATCTGCCGGGTAAGAACGGTCTTCTGTTAGCGCGTGAACTGCGCGAGCAGGCGAATGTTGCGTTGATGTTCCTGACTGGCCGTGACAACGAAGTCGATAAAATTCTCGGCCTCGAAATCGGTGCAGATGACTACATCACCAAACCGTTCAACCCGCGTGAACTGACGATTCGTGCACGCAACCTGCTGTCCCGTACCATGAATCTGGGTACTGTCAGCGAAGAACGTCGTAGCGTTGAAAGCTACAAGTTCAATGGTTGGGAACTGGACATCAACAGCCGTTCGTTGATCGGCCCTGATGGCGAGCAGTACAAGCTGCCGCGCAGCGAGTTCCGCGCCATGCTTCACTTCTGTGAAAACCCAGGCAAAATTCAGTCTCGTGCTGAACTGCTGAAGAAAATGACCGGCCGTGAGCTGAAACCACACGACCGTACTGTAGACGTGACGATCCGCCGTATTCGTAAACATTTCGAATCTACGCCGGATACGCCGGAAATCATCGCCACCATCCACGGTGAAGGTTATCGCTTCTGTGGTGATCTGGAAGATTAATCGGCTTTACCACCGTCAAAAAAAACGGCGCTTTTTAGCGCCGTTTTTATTTTTCAACCTTATTTCCAGATACGTAATTGATCGTCCATTGTAACTTCTTTACTGGCTTTCATTTTCGGCAGTGAAAACGCATACCAGTCGATATTACGAGTCACAAACATCATGCCGGCCAGCGCCACCACCAGCACACTGGTTCCCAACAACAGCGCGCTATCGGCAGAGTTGAGCAGTCCCCACATCACACCATCCAGCAACAACAGCGCGAGGGTAAACAACATGCTGTTGCGCCAGCCTTTCAATACCGCCTGCAAATAAATACCGTTCATTAACGCCCCAATCAGACTGGCGATTATCCATGCCACGGTAAAACCGATATGTTCAGAAAGCGCCAGCAAGAGCAAATAAAACATCACCAATGAAAGCCCCACCAGCAAATATTGCATTGGGTGTAAACGTTGCGCGGTGAGCGTTTCAAAAACAAAGAACGCCATAAAAGTCAGTGCAATCAGCAGAATGGCGTACTTAGTCGCCCGGTCCGTTATTTGGTATTGATCGGCTGGCGTCGTCACTGCGACGCTAAACGCGGGGAAGTTTTCCCAGCCGGTATCATTGCCTGAAGCAAAACGCTCACCGAGATTATTAGCAAACCAGCTGCTTTGCCATTGCGCCTGAAAACCTGACTCGCTAACTTCCCGTTTGGCTGGCAAAAAATCACCTAAAAAACTGGGATGCGGCCAGTTGCTGGTTAAGGTCATTTCGCTATTACGCCCGGCAGGCACCACAGAAAGATCGCCGGTACCGCTTAAATTCAGGGCCATATTCAGCTTCAGGTTCTGCTTCCGCCAGTCCCCTTCGGGTAAAGGGATATGCACGCCCTGCCCGCCTTGCTCTAACCCGGTGCCGGGTTCAATGGTCAGCGCCGTTCCGTTAACTTCAGGCGCTTTCACCACACCAATACCACGCGCATCCCCGACGCTAATCACAATAAATGGCTTGCCAAAGGTGATATTTGGCGCGTCGAGTTCGCTAAGACGCGAAACATCGAAATCGGCTTTTAGCGTTAAATCACTGTGCCAGACCTGACCGGTATAAATCCCTATCTTGCGTTCTTCCACGTTCTGATTGCCATCAACCATCAATGACTCAGGTAACCAAAAATGGATAAAACTTCGTTTCCGCTCCACGGTTTTATCCTCTTCCTGTACCGTATAAAGCTCGGTCACAGGAATAGCGATAAGCGGCCCAACGAGTTTTTGCGGCCCGCTGGTACTTTGGCGAATCGCATCTTCCACATCGCTACGGTAATCGGCACGTTCGACAATCACTTGCCGAATCAGCATTATCGGAATCAACAACAGCAATACTGCAACAAACAGGGTGGTCATTTTCCAGAACAGGGGGGATTTCAACATAGTCTTCTCCTTTGCAATGGCAGCAGGATACGAAGGCTATGTGGGAAGAATTTGAAGCTATGTGAAGTGACGGTGAAGTCGTAGCGAGGCCAGCACGCCACCTTCCTGCACGTTGCGCAGCGTGACTTCGCCGTTAAACAAACGGGCGACCTCACTGACGAACGCCAACCCCAGACCGCTGCTTTTTTGCCCATTTGCACGCGGCAAAGAGTAAAAGCGTTCAAAAATACGTGACAGCGCGTAGTCAGGAATACCACTACCGGTATCCAGCACCTTAAGCGTGACGTGTTCCTGATCCACTTCGGCGCTTAGCGTTATACGACCGCTCTCGGGGGTAAAATCGATGGCGTTATCCAGTAAATTCCCCAGCGCCTGATCCAGTAACGCCGGTTCAGCAGCAACATTAACCTCGGTGGGCGTAACATGTAGAGTGATGTTTTTTTCTGCCAACTGCACGGTGCGCGCTTCGCTGACGCGGCGGAATAATGCCGCCACATCAACAGCAGTCAAAACGACTTCCTGACGATTCTCCAGTCTTGCCTGGTGTAGTAACGTTTCCACCAGTGCCTGCATTCGCGCATTTTGCGTCAGAATGTTGTCAGTAAAACGAGCCACTACTTCAGGCGGCGGACCTTCGCGTAAAATTTCCGCCGCGCCACGAATCGCCGCCAGTGGGCTTTTTAGCTCATGGGTTAACGCATAAACATACTGCTCAATATAGTTTTTCCCTTCCAGCTTCACGCGCATACTTTCCAGCGCCTGCGCGAGTTTACGCAGCTCGCTACTACCGAGATCGGGAAGAGGAACGGGCTTATTGTCAGTGACGGAATCAGCATAGCGAGTGAGCCGGGCAATGGAGCGGTTGATCCACCAAACCATGCCTGCGCCAATCACCAGTGCGATCCCCAACAAAATGGCGCTGGCCCATAAAATTCGCCGCTCGCTGCGTTTAATGACCGGAGCCATCGCCGCGTTCGGTTTGCCTACGCTCAAAACGCCAATAAGCCGCGAGCCGTCCATAATCGGCGCGGCAACATACATCACCGAACTTTCGGGATCGGCAGGATTTTGCAACGTGCTGCGCGCACCATACTGACCACGCAACGTTAGCCAGACGTCATTCCAGCGCGAATAATCCTGCCCAACGGCTTTATTTGCCGAATCGAACAATACTTTACCCTGCGAATCGGTCATATAGACATGATATTCATTGCGCACTTTGTTAATGCCACCGATATTGGCGCGAAACGGGCGATGTTGTAGCTGATTAAACGCCTGCGCCAGTTGCCCATGCGTTGGGTCCCCAGAGAGCAAATCGGGACGCGCCAGCTCCGCCAGCAACGTTGCGGTATCGATTAACGTCCCCTCCGTTGCTCTTCGCACGCCCGGTTTAACTTCTTTGACAAAAATAGCCAGTACGAACCAGGCCGCCACCGCCACCAGTAAAAAATAGCCCAGCAGCAACCGCATGCCGATACGCATTACAGGCCCCTCAGGCTATATCCCATGCCGCGATGAGTATTAATCGGTGAAAGATCGGGGTTGATGGCGCGCAGCTTGGCACGCAACGTTTTAATGTGGGTATCAACGGTGCGATCGTAGGTGTCCTGCGCATCTTCCCACACGCTATCCATCAGTTGCTGGCGGGACCAGACGCGGCCTGGCGACTTGAGTAACGTCTTCAGCAATAAAAACTCATACCGCGTCAGCGTTAATGGCGTGTCAAACCAGCTGATCTGCGCCGCGGGTTCATTCAATTCAAAATGACCAATACGGATGACGGGAGACGGCGACGAGAACTTCTTCACCCGACGCAGTAAGGTGCGCACCCTGGCGCACACTTCGCGGGGTGAAAACGGTTTAGCCACATAGTCGTCAGCGCCAATTTCCAGCCCAAGCAGGCGATCGACCTCTTCACTTCGGGCCGTCAGGAACAGTACAGGTAACGCCGGATGGAGCGCCAGTAACTGGCGGCACAATTCAAAGCCGCTGATATCAGGCAAACCAACGTCGAGAATCATGACGTCGGGAACCAGCTGGCGAGCTTTATCCAGCACCGGCAAGCCTCGCTCAAAGACCTCGACGGCAAAACCTTCCTGCTGCAACATGTAGACCAGCGTGTCGGCTATCCCTTGCTCATCTTCCACTAACCAGACCGTTTCCCGTTGCATAAATCGCCTCTGTTATTGCCGCCACGGCATGACAGGAACCGCGCTAATCGCGTTTTTCGGCGAACCTTCTACAACTTTGTCGGAGTAAGCCAGATAAGCGAGCGCGTTGCGTTTGGCGTCATAAAAGCGCACGACCTGTAACGACTTAAAGACCAGGGACGTGCGTTTTTTGAATACTACCTCGCCCTGAGCTTTGCCGTTTTTAATACGATCCGACAGTTCAATCGGCCCGACTTGCTGACAAGAAATAGCCGCATCGGAGGTATCTTCCGCCAGACCCAATCCCCCTTTAATACCACCTGTTTTCGCCCGGCTCACATAACAGGTGACATTTTTCACATCGGGATCGTCAAAGGCTTCCACAACAATTTTGTGATCCGGGCCGATCATTTTAAATACGGTGTCGACCGAACCAATCTCTTCTGCATGAGCCAATGGCCCCAGCATTATCAGGCTTAAAGACAGGATCAAATGCTTGTATTTCATATTGTTACCATTTTTATCTATTACACGAGCAATTAGTTCGTCACGGTAAATAACATATTGATTAAGAACAAAATCTCAATACTTTTATTTCCGTCAAGCCCTAAAACATACTCTACTAAGAAAAAAACACTGAATGCTAAAACAGCAAAAAATGCTATTATCCAATTACCTGATGTCAGGTGCTCGTTGTTGAAAGGATGAGGATATTTTATGGATCAGGCCGGCATTATTCGCGACCTTTTAATCTGGCTGGAAGGTCATCTGGATCAGCCCCTGTCGCTCGACAATGTAGCGGCGAAAGCAGGTTATTCCAAGTGGCACTTACAGAGAATGTTTAAAGATGTCACTGGCCATGCTATTGGCGCGTATATTCGTGCTCGTCGTTTGTCGAAATCGGCGGTCGCACTACGCCTGACTGCGCGTCCGATTCTGGACATCGCGCTGCAATACCGCTTCGACTCTCAACAGACATTTACCCGCGCATTCAAGAAGCAGTTTGCCCAGACTCCTGCACTTTACCGCCGTTCTCCTGAATGGAGCGCCTTTGGTATTCGCCCGCCGCTACGTCTGGGTGAATTCACAATGCCAGAGCACAAATTTGTCACCCTGGAAGATACGCCGCTGATTGGTGTTACCCAGAGCTACTCCTGTTCGCTGGAGCAAATCTCTGATTTCCGCCATGAAATGCGTTATCAGTTCTGGCACGATTTTCTCGGCAACGCGCCGACCATTCCGCCAGTGCTCTACGGCCTGAATGAAACGCGTCCGAGTCAGGATAAAGACGACGAACAAGAGGTATTCTATACCACTGCGTTAGCCCAGGATCAGGCAGATGGCTATGTACTGACGGGGCATCCGGTGATGCTGCAGGGCGGCGAATATGTGATGTTTACCTATGAAGGTCTGGGAACCGGCGTGCAGGAGTTTATCCTGACAGTATACGGAACGTGCATGCCAATGCTCAATCTGACGCGCCGTAAAGGTCAGGATATTGAGCGATACTACCCGGCAGAAGATGCCAAAGCGGGAGATCGCCCAATTAATCTGCGCTGTGAACTGCTGATTCCGATCCGTCGTTAACGCTGCAACTCATCTAATGCAGGGGCGTCCAGATGCGAGATGTCCCCTGCGGTTTCAACAACCCAGCCAGACGCCAGCCACAGGCTTTCCTGATAATCCACGCGCGAAATAGAACAGTTACGCAGACGTAAGCGGCGCTCTGCCCATGCTGGTAATCCGAGAATCGTACTCACCAGACATCCCAGTGCAATACCATGGCTCACCAGCAGCGGTCGGCTTCCCTGCGGTAAGTCCCGGCAAGATTCCAGTGCCGCATTGACGCGATCGCTGAGCTCCTGCATTGACTCGCCTTCAGGAATACGCCCGTCAACGGTGCCATTGACCAGCTGCCGACGCCAGTTCTCTTCTTCTTCGGTCAGAGAATCGATATGTCTTTTTTCCAGCACACCCATGTTTAATTCACGCAGGCGAGAATCAAAGATGATGTCACAGCCGCAGGCCTGGGCGATGATTTCCGCCGTACGCCGGGTGCGTCCTAAATCGCTACTGATAATATGCGTAATGCCAAGCTCTTTGGCACGGGTTGCCACCTGCATCGCCTGTTGCTCACCTTTGGCGGTCAGCGGGCTGTCAGACTGGCCCTGAATACGTCGCTCGGCGTTCCACTGCGTTTCACCGTGGCGGACTAGGTATACCTGTAACATGCTTTTTTTCCGTATACTGCTGTAACGTTAATTTTCTGAGTAATGCTGATTATGCACCAAGTTGTCTGTGCGACCACCAATCCCGCTAAAATTCAGGCCATTCTGCAGGCATTTCACGAGATCTTCGGCGAAGGATCCTGCCATATTGCATCCGTTGCCGTCGAGAGCGGTGTACCGGAACAGCCCTTTGGCAGTGAGGAAACGCGCGCTGGCGCACGAAATCGGGTAGCAAATGCCCGCCGTTTACTTCCAGAGGCTGATTTTTGGGTGGCGATTGAAGCTGGCATCGATGGTGACAGCACTTTCAGTTGGGTGGTGATTGAAAACACCAGCCAGCGCGGCGAGGCGCGTTCGGCTACTTTGCCGTTACCTGCGGTGATTCTGCAGAAAGTGCGTGAAGGTGAGGCGCTTGGTCCCGTGATGTCGCGTTATACCGGTATTGATGAGATTGGTCGTAAGGAAGGGGCGATCGGCGTGTTTACCGCCGGGAAACTCACTCGCGCCAGCGTCTATCACCAGGCGGTGATCCTGGCGCTGAGTCCGTTTCACAATGCCGTGTATCAGGCATTGTAGGACGGATAAGGCGTTCACGCCGCATCCGGCATTCGGTGCACGATGCCTGATGCGACGCTGCCGCGTCTTATCAGGCCTACAAAATCAATCGCTTTTCAGCAACACCTCTTCCAGCCACTGGCGCAGCTCCACGGGCGCGGCTTTCAGGCTGTTAGATCCACGCGTAATCGTCGCGATGCCCGCGCCGAGTTCATTTTTTAACTCACGCTGGCTCATTTCGCCGCGCAACAGCTCTTCGACAATACGCACGCGAGTCCCCAACGCTTCGCGCTCATCTGGCGTCAGCATCAGATTTAACAACGGTAAATGGAGATCGTTTTGGTAGGCATTCTTAAGCAGGTCGACAAAACGTAACCACTCCTGGTGACGCTGTTCTGCCATCGCTGCTGAATAGGGTGATTGTTGGGCCATAATATGTCGCCATTGTTAGCGGGGGAAGCAAAATGCCTCCCCCGGTTGTACTCGCTAAAGAGTACGATAGCATATCATAAACGTGCGGATCAGTAACGACGTCCCCATTCCGTGGCGCTCATCAACGTCGGTTTATCCCCCATGAAATAGCGGTAGTAAGCGTCATAAGCCAGCACGTTCTTCACATAACCGCGCGTCTCGGAGAACGGAATACTCTCGACAAATGCCACAGCGTCGATACGCCCGGCGCTGTTGCCAAGCCAGGTTCGCACCCGTCCAGGTCCGGCGTTATAAGCTGCTGAGGAGAAAATACGGTTATTGCCAAACTGCTGATAAACATATTGCAGGTAACTGGTGCCAATGTTGATATTCGTTTCCGGATCCAGCAATTGCCCAGGGCTGCTATAACCAGGAATAGAGAACATCTTCACCGTATGGGTCGCTGTACCAGGCATAATCTGCATCAGGCCGCTGGCCCCTACCGGTGATTTCACTTTCGGATTCCAGGCGCTCTCCTGACGGGCAATCGCCATCGCATAGCTTTGCGGGATCTCCTTACCGCTGGTGTAGCGTTTGAAAAGATCGTTGTAAGCCAGCGGGAATCGCTCTTCCAGATGATCCCATAGCTTCCCGGCGATCGTTGCCTGAACGCTAAGATCCCACCATTGGTTGTTGAAAGCATACCGCGCCAGTTGAGCCTGCTCTGTTTTTGACTTGCTCTTCACCAGATTGGCCCACTCGCTACGCGCGGTGTTATCGAGATTCCAGTACATCAACTCGCGCACGCGCGCCATCTCCGGCCCCTGAGTCAGGGCGCTGTCAACATTCTGCGGCGCTTTATCAATCTTCAGCTCATACTCTTCTCCGATGCGTTGTGCTGCAACCATCGGGTAGAAACCACGCTGTTGCATGAGTTGATGCAAAATCTCTTTCGCTTCAGCTTCACGTCCGCGTTCCAGCAATAAATCCGCCTGCCAGTAACGCCATTCATCTTTCTCTTTTGCTTCCATCGGCAGACGCGCCAGCCAGGTATTCAGGCCGCGACGATCGCCGGTGCCAAGTGCCATTCGCACACGGCGTTCAATCAACGACGTGGATTGCGAGCGCATAATGGCGTCATCGCGCCATTTCGCCTGCTCGTCGGTGACATCGTTGCCCATCAAACGCCAGGCGACGATATCGCGCAGCTCCTGAATCTGATCTTCATTAAGCTGCTGCGCCTGGGCAAGCGACGGGATCATCAGCCGTGCATTTTCAGCATCCTGCCGCGCCACACTGGCAAACGCCACCGCTGCCATTTGACGGGTAAAATCGGTCGCTCCGGTTGTACGCGCGAAGGTCAGTACCGTATTAGGGTTGTTCGCCAGTGAAATGATTGCCGAGGCGATAGTCTGGTAATCGGCAGGCATCTGCCCTGCCAGCACTGTTACCAGGCCAGTGTTACCCGCTTTCATCGCCAGACGGATACGCTCTAAATACGCCAGCGGATCTTGTTTACCTGACGCACGCCAGACGCTAAATAACTTGTCACAGGCGTTAGGCTGGCTCTTGCCGGTTAGCCACAGCTCTTTCGCCCCTTGCCAGGCGTCTTCACTCTGCCCGGTGTTCCATTTCGCATAGTAGTAATTACATTGCGCTTCGGTAGTTCCGGGCTTTTCCGGGCTAAAGGCTAACAAGCCACGCCAGTCTTCACGCCGCGCCAGTTCATTGACGAAACGAGATTGCAGCGTGCGAGCGGGAGGAAGCGTGGGGTTAGCGCGAACAAAGTTAGTGACCGTCACCGCCGGTTGATTCATCAGATCATCGGTGATCTGGCGGTATTCCAGGTAGGGATAAAGCGGATAATCCTTCAGTCCAGGCATCATTTGTTCGACCACATCCATTTGTCGATTATCCCAGGCCTGCTTGATTTGCGCGTAACGGCTACGCTGCTCATCCAGTGAGTCGGCTCGCGCCACGCTGCTGACCGTCAGCAGACAGACACCGGCAGCCAACAGCCGCCAGGTAACTTGTTTGGCTTTTTCCACAAGCGCATCCTCTAAGTGTAAATACATCAATGCAGCGTCATGCCGCGTAATAGATTTATGCTAACCAGTCATTGCCGTTTACGCCACGTTACGGACACTTTTTTACTTTTACTGCGAAGGTGATCGACCAACTGGGATTAGGCGGGGAAAAAGGCTACACTTCGCCTTTGAAAACTCATCATCACGATAAACATAGAGGCGAAGTCCAACGTGGCTCAATTCGTTTATACCATGCATCGTGTCGGCAAAGTTGTTCCGCCGAAACGTCATATTTTGAAAAACATCTCTCTGAGTTTCTTCCCTGGGGCAAAAATTGGTGTCCTGGGTCTGAACGGCGCGGGTAAGTCTACCCTGCTGCGCATTATGGCGGGCATTGATAAAGACATCGAAGGTGAAGCGCGTCCGCAGCCAGACATCAAGATTGGTTACCTGCCGCAGGAACCGCAGCTGAACCCGGAACACACCGTGCGTGAGTCCATTGAAGAAGCGGTTTCTGAAGTGGTTAACGCCCTGAAACGCCTGGATGAAGTGTATGCGCTGTACGCCGATCCGGATGCCGATTTTGACAAGCTGGCCGCTGAACAAGGCCGTCTGGAAGAGATCATTCAGGCTCACGACGGTCATAACCTGAACGTACAGCTGGAGCGTGCGGCGGATGCGCTGCGTCTGCCAGATTGGGACGCGAAAATCGCTAACCTCTCCGGTGGTGAGCGTCGTCGCGTAGCGTTGTGCCGCCTGCTGCTGGAAAAACCAGACATGCTGCTGCTCGACGAACCGACCAACCACCTGGATGCCGAATCCGTGGCCTGGCTGGAACGCTTCCTGCACGACTTCGAGGGCACCGTGGTGGCGATTACCCACGACCGTTACTTCCTCGATAACGTTGCAGGCTGGATCCTCGAACTTGACCGCGGTGAAGGTATTCCGTGGGAAGGCAACTACTCCTCCTGGCTGGAGCAGAAAGATCAGCGCCTGGCGCAGGAAGCTTCACAAGAAGCGGCGCGTCGTAAGTCGATCGAGAAAGAGCTGGAGTGGGTACGTCAGGGAACTAAAGGCCGCCAGTCGAAAGGTAAAGCACGTCTGGCACGCTTTGAAGAGCTGAACAGCACCGAATATCAGAAACGTAACGAAACCAACGAACTGTTTATTCCACCTGGACCGCGTCTGGGCGATAAAGTGCTGGAAGTCAGCAACCTGCGTAAATCCTACGGTGATCGCCTGCTGATTGATGACCTGAGCTTCTCGATCCCGAAAGGGGCAATCGTCGGGATCATCGGTCCGAACGGCGCGGGTAAATCGACCCTGTTCCGTATGATCTCTGGTCAGGAACAGCCGGACAGCGGCACCATCACTTTAGGTGAAACGGTGAAACTGGCATCGGTTGATCAGTTCCGTGACTCAATGGATAACAGCAAAACCGTTTGGGAAGAAGTTTCCGGCGGGCTGGATATTATGAAGATCGGCAACACCGAGATGCCAAGCCGCGCCTACGTTGGCCGCTTTAACTTTAAAGGGGTTGATCAGGGTAAACGCGTTGGTGAACTTTCCGGTGGTGAGCGCGGTCGTCTGCATCTGGCGAAGCTGCTGCAGGTTGGCGGCAACATGCTGCTGCTCGACGAACCAACCAACGACCTGGATATCGAAACCCTGCGCGCGCTGGAAAACGCCCTGCTGGAGTTCCCGGGCTGCGCGATGGTTATCTCGCACGACCGTTGGTTCCTCGACCGTATCGCCACGCACATTCTGGATTACCAGGATGAAGGTAAAGTTGAGTTCTTCGAAGGTAACTTTACCGAGTACGAAGAGTACAAGAAACGCACGCTGGGCGCAGACGCACTGGAGCCGAAGCGTATCAAGTACAAGCGTATTGCGAAGTAATGCGTAAAATGCCGGATGCGGCGTGAACGCCTTATCCGGCCTACAAACCAAGAAATTTCAATACGTTGTGAATCTCCAGGCCTGATAAGACGCGGTAAGCGTCGCATCAGGCATTGAGCACCGAATGCCGGATACGGCGTGAACGCCTTTTCCGGCCTACAACAGCCTTAGTATCCGCAAATTCGTAGCGGGTCACCCGTGCTGATTCTTTTAAACCTTGTTTAATCTCGACAGCCTCTTCCAGAGAGGTTTTCAACTCATCAAAAAACTTATTTTATACCTCGCCTTTGAGCCGTTTCATCGCGGTTATCTCTGCTCCCCCATCATCTCCCGCACCAGCTCCACGCAGCGCAGGAAACGGCTGTCATAATCGTCCTCTTCAACCCGCACGAATTCGATATTGTTCTCTTCCAGCATCTCCACCAGCAAGTTCTGGAACTCTTTGCGATCCACCGAACTGCCGAGGCTGCGTAAACCATCCGCCACCCACGGCGTGTTGTTCTCCAGCAGGATCACCAGATCGAAACGGTATTCATCAATCAACGCCTGTACGAACGGATGCTCACGCCCTTCGTACTTTTTGCAGAACGCCTGGGTAGTGACAAAATCAGTGTCAATAAACGCCACTTTATTGGCATATTTCACTGCAAAATCAATGTATTGTGCGTGGCCCAGCGCGATTTTATCGTAATCGGAATACTGCAATGCGATCTCATCACCGCCGAGGTGTGAAAAGACATAATCGCGACCATATTCCCACGCACTGGTGGTATTGAAGATATTGGCAAGTTTGTTTACCAAAGTGGATTTACCGCTCGACTCGCCACCAAGGATCGCCACGGTACGTACAAAGAACGGCTTCACTTCCGTAGGAATATATTCCCAGTAGCGGAACGGGTTTTCGCGGATCTGCGCACCGCTGATACTCATAAAGGTACGTTTCGGATCGACCAGCACCGTATCGATCCCCAGATGTTCCATATACTGTGGCGCATCGGCTTCTTCCGAGGTGTAGATCAGGTCCGGCTGAATCCCCTTTTCAGCCATAAACTTTTTGATGCCGTTGCTCCACACATCCCAGCCGTGCGGATACGGCTCCATGCCCTCTTCGTTGAAAGCATGAATGCGAATATTTTTCTGATATTTAAAAGTTTGTAATAACCAGCGCAGACGATCCGGCACCGTGGGCTGCTGCGACATGGCGCTGTCTTCAAACAACGCGCGGTCGCGGGTATCGTCAAAACCCATAATGATATGCAGCTCGTCAACCTGGCTACAGGCGCGCTGGATAAGGTAGATATGTCCGGTATGCAGCGGGTAGAACTTACCGAATACGACACCAATGGTTTTCTTCTGTCGGGGAAATTCAAGCCCCAAAAAACGGTGCAACGCCTCCAGCTTTTGCGCGCTGGGGCTTTTAATTTTGGCATTCAGTAACTGGCTTAAATACCCTTTGGTCATACCGCTGGCATCAGCTACCTGCTGTAGCGTGCAGCCCTGTTGCTTGATGGCAGTTTTCAGGTAATCAAATGACGACATATCTCCCTCCGTATCTCTCATTATAAGTCGTCGAACACGCTAAGCGCGTCGGAGAGTTTTTTAACGCCAAAAATCTGCATCCCTTCCGGCGCTTTTTTCGGTACGTTAGCCGCCGGAACAATCGCCCGGCGAAAACCGTGTTTCGCCGCTTCTGAAATTCGTTCCTGACCGCTGGGCACCGGGCGGATCTCCCCTGCCAGCCCGACTTCACCAAACACCACCAGATCCTGTGGCAGCGGTCTGTCACGCAGGCTGGAAACCATCGCCAGCAGTAACGCTAAATCGGCACTGGTTTCGGTTACCTTCACGCCGCCGACCACGTTCACAAATACATCCTGATCGGCCATTTGCAGACCACCGTGACGGTGCAAGACAGCCAGCAGGATTGCCAGACGGTTTTGTTCCAGCCCCACTGCCACGCGGCGCGGATTCGCCATCATCGAGTGATCGACCAGCGCCTGAATCTCCACCAGCAACGGACGCGTTCCTTCCCACACCACCATCACGGAGCTGCCGGAGGTCACTTCATCTCCGCGACTTAAGAAAATTGCCGAAGGGTTGCTGACTTCACGCAGCCCCTGTTCGGTCATCGCGAAGACGCCCAGCTCATTCACCGCGCCGAAGCGGTTTTTATGGCTGCGCAAGGTGCGAAAACGGGAGTCGGCATCACCATCCAGAAGCACCGAACAGTCGATACAGTGTTCCAGCACTTTAGGGCCAGCCAGCGAGCCATCTTTGGTTACGTGCCCAACCATGACAATCGCCACACCGCGCGTTTTGGCGAAGCGCGTCAGATAAGCCGCCGTTTCACGCACCTGCGCCACGCTACCAGGCGATGATTGTACATCCGCCATATGCATCACCTGGATCGAGTCAATTACCATCAGTTTCGGTTGCTCTTCTTCGGCAATCAGGCAGATCTGTTCGATGCTGGTTTCCGACAACATATTGAGATTGTCAGTCGGCAGGCCAAGGCGATGAGCGCGCATTGCCACCTGTTGCAGCGACTCTTCGCCAGTGACATACAGCGTTTTCATCTGCTGGGCCAGTTTGCACAGCGTTTGCAGTAGCAGCGTGGATTTCCCCGCACCTGGGTTACCGCCAATCAGAATGGCGCTTCCTGGCACCACGCCGCCGCCTAGTACGCGGTCGAACTCTTTAAATCCGGTGGAAAAACGCGGCAGCTCTTCAAGGCTGATATCGGAGAGTTTCTGGACTTTTGCCACCCCGGCGCTACCGGCATAGCCGCTGAGACGCTCGTTACGCGCCACCGTTGGCGACGCAGCAAGACGCACCTCGGTGATGGTGTTCCAGGCATGACAGGCACTGCACTGCCCCTGCCAGCGCGGATAATCGGCCCCGCATTCATTACAAACAAAGGCGCGTTTTGGAGCTTTTGCCACGGTGTACCTCGTTAATGCTGTGCCGCCCGCAGGATGGCGGGCGAGCAATTACTTCTGATTCAGGCTGCCAGAGAGGATGCAGAATACCCCCATCAGGTCAGCGTGACGGATGGTGACTTCCGCCTTTTCATTCACTTTTGGCTTGGCATGGTAGGCAATCCCCAGCCCTGCTGCTTTGATCATCGGCAGGTCATTAGCTCCATCGCCAATCGCCACGGTCTGCGCCAGCGGGATTTCATACTCCTGCGCGAGGCGAGTCAAAGTTTTCGCTTTGTACTGCGCGTCTACGATGTCGCCGATCACATTGCCGGTAAATTTACCGTCCATGATCTCCAGTTCATTGGCTACCACGGCGGTCAGGCGCAGCTTGTCGCGCAGATATTCAGCAAAGAAAGTAAAGCCGCCGGAGGCAATCGCCACTTTCCAGCCCAGCGTTTCCAGCTTGAGCACCAGTTGCGTTAAGCCTGGCATCAGCGGCAGATTTTCACGCACCTGTTGCAGAATATTGGCGTCAGCGCCTTTCAGCGTCGCCACACGGCTGCGCAGGCTGGCGGTAAAATCGAGTTCGCCGCGCATCGCCCGTTCGGTTACTTCCGCCACCATCTCGCCCGTTCCGGCCAGTTTGGCAATTTCATCAATACATTCAATCTGGATGGCGGTGGAATCCATGTCCATCACCAGCAAACCCGGCGTGCGCAGGTGCGGGATTTTCCCCAGCGGGGCGACATCCAGTTGCGCTTCATGGGCCAGGCGCGTAGCCCGTGCGGTGAGTGAACCTGCCAGACGAATCACCTGATAATCTTCCACGCACCAGGCGGCAACAATCACCATCGCCGCACCCAGTTTGCTCTGGTATTGGGTCAGACGCTGTTTATCCAGCCCACGACCATACAGCAGCCAGCCGCTACGACCTGCGTGGTAATCCAGTGGCATCACTTCATCACCACTTAATGAAAGAGGCAGACCAGGCCATAAAGAGACATCTTCAGGCAGGTCGCACCAGGTAATGTTAGGCATTAAGGCTCCTGTAAAATCGTTCGAAGCAGGGAAAATAACGCATGAGGCTACCTTGTATCCATTGCTTCTGGCAACATTAAGTCTCAAATTTTCAAAGGGTGGAAGATGGCTCGCACAAAACTGAAATTCCGGCTGCATCGGGCAGTGATTGTCCTGTTCTGTCTTGCCTTGTTAGTGGCGCTGATGCAGGGAGCGTCATGGTTTAGTCAAAACCACCAGCGACAACGTAATCCACAGCTGGAAGAACTGGCCCGCACCCTGGCGCGTCAGGTAACGCTGAACGTTGCACCGCTGATGCGTACCGACTCACCGGATGAAAAACGCATTCAGGCGATCCTCGATCAGTTAACGGATGAAAGCCGTATCCTCGACGCGGGTGTGTATGACGAACAAGGCGATCTTATCGCACGTTCTGGCGAAAGCGTCGAAGTGCGCGACCGGCTGGCGCTCGACGGTAAAAAAGCGGGCGGCTATTTTAACCAGCAGATTGTCGAACCAATTGCCGGGAAAAACGGACCGCTCGGCTATCTGCGCCTGACGCTCGACACCCATACGCTCGCCACCGAAGCCCAACAGGTGGATAACACCACTAACATTTTACGCCTGATGTTGCTGCTTTCACTGGCAATCGGCGTAGTGCTGACCCGCACGCTGCTACAGGGTAAACGTACCCGCTGGCAGCAATCGCCCTTCCTGTTAACCGCCAGCAAACCGGTGCCGGAAGAGGAAGAAAGCGAGAAAAAAGAGTGACCCATTACTACAAGAAAGGAAATCGTTATGTCCACATTACGCCTGCTCATCTCTGACTCTTACGACCCGTGGTTTAACCTGGCGGTGGAGGAGTGTATTTTTCGCCAGATGCCCGCCACGCAGCGCGTTCTGTTTCTCTGGCGCAATGCCGACACGGTAGTGATTGGTCGCGCGCAGAACCCGTGGAAAGAGTGTAATACCCGGCGGATGGAAGAAGATAACGTCCGCCTGGCACGGCGCAGTAGCGGTGGCGGCGCGGTGTTCCACGATCTCGGCAATACCTGCTTTACCTTTATGGCTGGCAAGCCGGAGTACGATAAAACCATCTCCACGTCGATTGTGCTCAATGCGCTGAACGCGCTTGGCGTCAGCGCCGAAGCGTCCGGGCGTAACGATCTGGTGGTGAAAACCGCCGAAGGTGACCGCAAAGTCTCAGGATCGGCCTATCGCGAAACCAAAGATCGTGGCTTCCACCACGGCACCTTGCTGCTCAATGCCGACCTTAGCCGCCTGGCAAACTATCTCAATCCGGATAAAAAGAAACTGGCGGCGAAAGGCATTACCTCAGTGCGTTCCCGCGTGACCAACCTCACCGAGCTGCTGCCGGGGATCACCCATGAGCAGGTTTGCGAGGCCATAACCAAGGCCTTTTTCGCCCATTATGGCGAGCGTGTAGAAGCGGAAATCATCTCCCCGGACAAAACGCCAGACTTGCCAAACTTCGCCGAAACCTTTGCCCGTCAGAGTAGCTGGGAATGGAACTTCGGTCAGGCTCCTGCATTCTCGCATCTGCTGGATGAACGCTTTAGCTGGGGCGGCGTGGAACTGCATTTCGACGTTGAAAAAGGCCATATCACCCGCGCCCAGGTGTTTACCGACAGCCTCAACCCCGCGCCGCTGGAAGCCCTCGCCGGGCGACTGCAAGGCGGCCTGTACCGCGCGGATATGCTGCAACAAGAGTGCGAAGCGCTGTTGGTTGACTTCCCGGACCAGGAAAAAGAGCTACGGGAGTTGTCGACGTGGATAGCGGGGGCGGTAAGGTAACTCGCTGATTAAAATACCAAAGGAAGGGAATATGATCGATCTGGAAAACCAGGAGCGGGAGATTATCAATATAATGTTAAGCCAGCGTATTTCCTGGCTAGCCGCCGTGCGTATCAGGCATAAATTATCGCTTGCTGAAGTAAGTAAAATGTTAGGTATCTCGATTAATTCTCTAAAATAGATCGAAAAGACGGAACGGTTTAGCTCAAACATCAAAAGCAAAATGGCAGAAATTTATGGTTGTCCACCAGAGTTGCTGATATGCCCTTCCTGGATGACGGCTGAACATAAATGAATAGATTCGTGAATAGATACTTGAATAGATTTTATTTTCTATCCATATGAAAAATAATAGTAAATCTATAAATCAGTTGCTATTGATGAATAGATACTAAAAAGCCGGAGCAGTCTCCCACTCCGGCTTCACACGACAATCGCCTTTCAGCGAAACACAATTACTCTTTATCGCCCAGCAGAACGGATTCCAGTGCGATTTTGATCATGTCGTTGAAGGTGGTCTGACGCTCAGCGGCAGTGGTCTGCTCGTGAGTGCGGATGTGGTCAGACACGGTACAGATGGTCAGGGCTTTCGCGCCAAATTCTGCAGCGACGCCGTAGATACCAGCCGCTTCCATTTCCACGCCGAGGATGCCGTATTTTTCCATCACGTCGAACATTTCGCCGTCCGGAGAGTAGAACAGGTCAGCGGAGAACAGGTTACCAACGCGAGCATCAATGCCCAGTGCTTTAGCCGCGTCTACCGCGTTACGCACCATGTCAAAGTCAGCGATAGCGGCAAAGTCATGATCTTTAAAACGGATGCGGTTAACTTTGGAATCGGTGCAGGCACCCATACCGATAACGACGTCGCGCAGTTTTACGTGCGGCAGAACTGCGCCACAGGAACCCACGCGGATAATTTTCTTCACGCCGAAATCGGTGATCAGTTCTTTGGTGTAGATGGAGCAGGACGGGATACCCATACCGTGACCCATTACGGAAATTTTGCGGCCTTTATAAGTACCGGTGAAGCCCAGCATACCGCGAACGTTGTTCACTTCACGGGCATCTTCAAGGAAAGTTTCAGCAATATACTTTGCACGCAGCGGGTCGCCTGGCATCAAAACTACGTCAGCGAAATCGCCCATTTCTGCATTAATGTGTGGGGTAGCCATTGTTTTATCCTTATCTACATGTTTTCACCCTCTCCCTGAGGGAGAGGGCCGGGGTGAGGGCATCAAGCCGCACCCATTATCAGAACATGGCTTTGCCATATTCCATATCAGAAGTACCAAAATATTTTGCCAGAGTCTGGCCGATATCCGCGAAGGTTTCACGGTGACCCAGTGAGCCCGGTTTTACTTTCGGGCCGTAAACCAGTACCGGAATGTGTTCACGCGTGTGATCAGTACCGGTCCAGGTCGGATCACAACCGTGGTCAGCAGTGAGGATCAGGATGTCGTCATCGCGCAGCAGAGACATCAGCTCCGGCAGACGGCGGTCGAACAGTTCCAGACCCGCCGCATAACCTGCGACGTCGCGACGGTGGCCCCAGGAAGAGTCGAAGTCAACGAAGTTGGTGAAGACGATGGTGTTATCACCCGCTTCTTTCATCTCTTTGATGGTGGCGTCAAACAGCGCGTCCAGGCCAGTTGCTTTCACTTTCTTGGTGATACCGCAGTTGGCGTAGATGTCTGCAATTTTACCGACAGAAACCACCTGACCGTGTTTTTCATCAACCAGTTTCTGCAGCACGGTCGGTGCTGGCGGCTCAACAGCCAGGTCGTGACGGTTACCGGTACGCTGGAAGTTACCGGCTTTGTCGCCAATAAACGGACGAGCGATAACACGACCGATGTTGTAGCCGCCGTTGGTCAGCTCTTCACGGGCGATTTCGCACAGTTCGTAGAGTTTATCCAGGCCAAAGGTTTCTTCGTGGCAGGCAATCTGGAACACGGAGTCAGCGGAGGTATAGAAAATCGGCTTGCCGGTTTTCATGTGCTCTTCGCCCAGCTGATCCAGAATGACCGTACCGGAAGAGTGGCAGTTACCGAGATAACCAGGCAGGTTAGCGCGTTCAACCAGTTTATCCAGCAGCTCTTGCGGGAAGCTGTTTTCGTGATCGGAGAAGTATCCCCACTCAAACAGAACCGGGACACCGGCGATTTCCCAGTGACCAGACGGGGTATCTTTACCGGATGACATTTCGTGCGCCCATGCGTACGCGCCGATAACTTCAGCGTTGCCGTCCATTCCCGCCGGAATGAAACCGGTAGAACCTTCGTGTGCTTTCGCCAGCCCCAGACGGGTCAGATTTGGCAGATTGAGCGGGCCTTTACGACCGTTATCAGCTTCGCCTTTAGCACAAGCTTCTGCGATATGACCCAGGGTGTCAGCCCCGACGTCACCAAAGCGTTCTGCATCTTCTGTAGCGCCGATGCCGAATGAGTCCAGCACCATAATAAATGCACGTTTCATATGTTCTCCGTACTCAGTGCTTCAAATTTAAATGATCAGATCAGTATACCGTTATTCGCTGATACGGCGATAGACAGTTGGTGTGCTTTCCGGTGCTTTATCGGCAAGTTTAATTGCCGCTTTCACCGCTTTCGCCGCTTCCTGCCAGCTGTTTTCGTCTTTCGCGTGGATAACCGCCAGCGGACGCTGACCGTCTACCTGGTCGCCCAGACGCGCCATATCAGTAAAGCCGACGCTGTAATCAATGGTGTCAGATGCCTGACGACGACCGCCGCCCATTGCAACCACTGCCATCCCCAGCGCGCGGGTATCCATTTCACTGACAAAACCTTCGGTATCAGCATAGACTGCTTTCGTCAGCATCGCTGTCGGCAGATACTTCGCGTAGTTCTCAACGAAGTCGGTTGGGCCTTTTTGTGCCGCTACCATACGACCAAAGACTTCTGCCGCTTTACCGTTGTCCAGCACTGCTTGCAATTTCGCGCGCGCTTCGGCGTCATCTTTCGCCAGTTTGCCGGAGATAAGCATCTCCACGCACAGCGCCATCGTGACATCAAACAGACGCGGGTTACGATATTCACCCGTCAGGAACTGCACCGCTTCACGAACTTCAACCGCGTTACCTGCACTGGAGGCCAGTACCTGATTCATATCGGTGAGCAGCGCGGTGGTGCGCACGCCAGCGCCGTTAGCCACGCCAACAATCGCTTCGGCAAGGGCTTCAGAGAGTTCGTAGGTCGGCATAAACGCACCGCTACCCACTTTCACGTCCATCACCAGCGCATCCAGACCTTCCGCCAGTTTCTTCGCCAGGATCGAGGCAGTGATCAGCGGGATGGAGTCCACGGTTGCGGTAATATCACGGGTCGCGTAGAAACGTTTATCCGCCGGAGCCAGTGAGCTGGTCTGGCCGATAATCGCTACGCCGACGTCTTTAATAATTTCGCGGAAACGGTTGTCATCCGGGAAAATGTCGAAGCCAGGGATGGATTCCAGTTTGTCGAGCGTACCGCCAGTATGACCGAGGCCGCGACCGGAGATCATCGGAATATAGCCGCCGCAGGCTGCGACCATCGGCCCCAACATCAGCGAAGTCACATCGCCGACGCCGCCGGTGGAGTGTTTATCAACAATCGGGCCATTCAGATGCAGGCTTTTCCAGTCGAGAACGGTTCCTGAATCTCGCATCGCCATGGTCAGCGAGACACGCTCAGGCATTGTCATATCGTGGAAGAAAATGGTCATCGCGAGGGCGGCAATCTGCCCTTCGGAGATAGTGTTGTCGCGAATACCGTTGATAAAGAAACGAATTTCTTCATCGCTTAGCGCATGACCATCACGTTTTTTACGAATAATTTCTTGTGCGAGAAACAAGGTAACCTCCCGAGGAAAAGAGTATGAGGCGGCTTTTGCCGGATGCGTCTACGCCTTATCCGGCCTACGGGTAGATACGTCTCGTAGGCCTGATAAGCGCAGCGCATCAGGCGTAAAGCATCTTACTTAGTAGCTGCTGGCGCTCTTACCGTCACCGTGGCCCAGCGCTTTCAACAGGCTTGCCAGCAGGCTGGAAGCACCAAAGCGGTAGTGACGCGCATCTGCCCAGTCAGCACCGAACAGTTCATCTGCGATGGCGAGATATTTCTGCGCATCTTCCGCAGTACGCACGCCGCCCGCTGGTTTGAAACCAACGGTTTTTTCTACGCCCATATCACGGATCACTTCCATCATGATGCGCGCGCTTTCCGGCGTCGCGTTCACAGCCACTTTACCGGTAGAGGTTTTGATGAAGTCCGCACCCGCTTTGATGGAGATTTCAGACGCTTTACGGATCAGCGCTTCGTCTTTCAGTTCGCCGGTTTCGATGATCACTTTCAGCAGTACATTCGCTGCCGCGCAAGCCTCTTTACAGGCTTTCACCAGGTCAAAACCAACCTGCTCGTTACCCGCCATCAGCGCGCGGTACGGGAACACAACGTCAACTTCATCAGCACCGTAGGCGATTGCCGCACGGGTTTCTGCCAGCGCGATTTCGATGTCATCGTTACCGTGTGGGAAGTTGGTTACCGTAGCGATTCGGATTTCCGGGGTGCCCTGCTCTTTCAGCGTTTTGCGAGCAATCGGGATAAAGCGAGGATAGATACAGATAGCGGCGGTATTGCCGACCGGAGTTTTGGCCTGATGACACAGAGCAATTACTTTCTCGTCGGTGTCGTCGTCATTCAGGGTGGTCAGGTCCATCAATTTCAGTGCACGCAGGCTGCTTGCTTTCAGATCAGTCATTTCATTCTCCTGGCTTGTCGCCAATAAAATTCACCTTGCGAGTTTGTTAGTATTCTAACATCTACTCCGCAACACACTTCGATATACATCACAATTAAGGAAATCTACTTACAAGTTTGCATCACTGTAATGCGATCTGGTTCAAATAATTCACTTTCAAATGAATGCGTCAGTGGTGGCAAACGCATCAGGATCAAAGTGAACATCACGAAACTTCTTACAATGGCGCATCACCTTCGGCATAAAAGGAAAAGAAGATGCCCACTTCTCATGAAAATGCACTGCAACAACGTTGCCAGCAAATTGTCACCAGCCCAGTGCTTAGCCCGGAGCAGAAGCGCCATTTTCTGGCTCTGGAAGCAGAAAACAATCTGCCTTATCCGCAGCTTCCTGCCGAAGCCCGCCGCGCGCTGGATGAGGGTGTAATCTGCGATATGTTTGAAGGTCATGCGCCGTACAAACCGCGCTATGTCTTACCCGATTACGCCCGTTTTCTGGCGAACGGTTCCGAATGGCTGGAGCTGGAAGGCGCGAAAGATCTTGATGACGCACTCTCTCTGCTGACCATTCTTTACCACCACGTACCGTCGGTCACATCGATGCCGGTCTACCTGGGGCAACTGGATGCGTTGTTGCAACCGTATGTTAGAATTCTAACACAAGACGAGATCGATGTTCGAATAAAACGTTTCTGGCGTTACCTCGACAGAACCCTGCCAGACGCCTTTATGCACGCCAATATCGGCCCGTCTGATTCGCCCATTACCCGCGCGATCTTACGTGCAGACGCAGAGTTGAAGCAGGTTTCACCGAACCTGACCTTTATCTACGATCCTGAAATCACCCCTGATGACCTGCTGCTGGAAGTGGCGAAGAACATCTGTGAATGTAGCAAACCGCACATCGCCAACGGTCCGGTGCATGATAAAATTTTCACAAAAGGGGGCTACGGGATTGTGAGCTGTTACAACTCACTGCCGCTGGCGGGTGGTGGCAGCACGCTGGTACGCCTTAACCTGAAAGCCATTGCCGAGCGCAGCGAATCGCTGGATGACTTCTTTACGCGCACTCTACCGCACTACTGCCAGCAGCAGATCGCCATCATCGATGCGCGGTGTGAATTCCTCTATCAACAATCACACTTCTTTGAGAATAGCTTCCTGGTGAAAGAAGGGCTGATTAACCCTGAACGTTTTGTGCCAATGTTTGGCATGTATGGGCTGGCGGAAGCGGTTAACTTGCTGTGTGAGAAAGAAGGGATTGCCGCGCGCTACGGTAAAGAAGCCGCCGCAAATGAAGTGGGTTATCGCATCAGCGCGCAACTGGCGGAGTTTGTCGCCAATACCCCCGTGAAATATGGCTGGCAAAAACGCGCCATGTTACACGCACAGTCGGGGATCAGTTCCGATATCGGCACCACGCCGGGCGCGCGTTTGCCGTATGGCGATGAGCCAGATCCGATCACCCATCTGCAAACTGTCGCCCCGCATCATGCTTATTATTATTCCGGCATCAGCGACATTCTGACGCTCGACGAAACCATCAAACGTAACCCGCAGGCACTGGTACAGCTTTGCCTCGGTGCCTTTAAAGCCGGAATGCGTGAATTTACTGCCAATGTCAGCGGTAACGATCTGGTTCGCGTTACCGGTTATATGGTGCGTTTGTCGGACTTAGAAAAATATCGCGCCGAAGGTTCACGCACCAACACCACCTGGCTGGGCGAAGAAGCCGCACGCAACACTCGTATTCTGGAACGCCAGCCGCGCGTGATAAGCCATGAACAGCAGATGCGCTTTAGTCAGTAAGATTATCCCCTTCTCCTGCGTTGACGGGCCAGGCAGTCGTCTGGCTCTGTTTTTGCAGGGCTGCAATCTGCGCTGCAAAAACTGTCACAATCCGTGGACGATGGGACGCTGCAATGATTGCGGGGAGTGCGTGCCACAGTGTCCGCATCAGGCATTGCAGATTGTTGACGGCAACGTACTGTGGAACGCTGTGGTTTGCGAGCAGTGTGATACCTGCCTGAAGATGTGTCCGCAACATGCCACGCCAATGGCGCAATCCATGAGCGTGGATGAGGTGCTTAGCCATATCCGCAAAGCGGTGCTGTTTATTGAAGGGATAACGGTAAGCGGCGGCGAAGCCACGACCCAACTGCCGTTTGTAGTGGCGCTATTTACAGCCATCAAAAACGATCCGCAACTGCGCCACCTCACCTGCCTCGTGGACAGTAACGGTATGTTGAGCGAAACCGGCTGGGAAAAATTACTCCCGGTGTGCGACGGCGCGATGCTCGATCTCAAAGCGTGGGGGAGCGAATGTCATCAGCAATTAACCGGACGCGATAATCAGCAGATTAAGCGCAGCATCTGTTTGCTGGCAGAGCGCGGTAAGCTGGCGGAACTGCGTTTGCTGGTAATTCCAGACCAGGTGGATTATTTGCATCACATCGATGAGCTGGCGACGTTTATCAAGAGACTTGGCGATGTTCCGGTTCGCCTGAATGCGTTTCATGCCCACGGCGTGTATGGCGAGGCGCAAAGCTGGGCGAGCGCCACGCCGGAAGACGTTGAGCCGTTGGCTGATGCGTTAAAGGTGCGCGGGGTGAGCCGGTTGATATTTCCGGCGCTCTATTTGTGACATGCCGGATACGGCCTACGGTTCGGCACAAACCTGTAGGCATGATAAGACGCGACAAGCGTCGCATCAGGCATTATGCGCCGACTGCCGGATGCTGCCTACGAAGGGTAAACTACCCACGAACGCTAAACACCGCATACGTATTATTAAGCAACACTTCGGCAATCTCATCTTCTGGTTCCGGACGTAACTCGCAAAGCACGTCAAACACCCGCGCAGCCTGTTCCGGGCGGTTAGGCTTCCCCTGAAAGCCGTTGAGCGGCATATCCGGCGCGTCGGTTTCCAGCAACAACGATGCCAGCGGTAATTTTGCGATGACATCGCGGGTTTTACTGGCGCGTGGATAGGTGATAGTACCGCCTACGCCGATTTTGTAGCCCAGCTGTACAAACCGCTCGGCCTGTTGCAGGCTGCCGGAAAAACCGTGAACCACGCCAGTGCGCGATAAATCGTGGCGTTTAAGATGCATCGCCAGTTTGTCGTGTGTGCGCCGTGAATGCAGGATCACCGGCAGATCGTAGCGTTTCGCCAGTTTCAGTTGTTCGTCGAGTAACCACTGCTGCCTCTCAAATTGCGGATCGTCGCCGAAGAGATCCAGACCGATCTCCCCCACCGCCACCACCTTCGCTGGACGCCTTTCCAGCGCCTGCTGTAGCTGATCAAGAGACACATCGCTATGTTTTTCCAACATCCCCGGATGCAAGCCCAATGCGGCATACAGCGGTTGATATTTTTCCGCTAACGCCTGCACGCGGGCAAAATTTTCCGCCTCTGTCGCCGGAACAATGATCTTGCCTACGCCCGCTTGTGCCGCGCGTTGCAGGCTGGCCTCTTCATCGCCACTAAACGGCGGGAAATCAAAATGGCAGTGGGTGTCGATAAAACGGCAAATCAAGCCAGATCCTCATTGTTAAATGTCGGGTCGTTCGCCTGCGGAGCATCGCTCACTTCGGCAACCAGCGTATCGTTGGCGACTGGCGCAGGCGGAATAACGATCGATTCCGGCGTCACCACTGGCACCAGATGGCGGGTAAGCGGCGCTTTTTCAGTTAATAGCTTGCCAACCGTGGCGAGGAAATATCGCCCGCATAAACGCCCAAGTTTATAGTCTTCACGCAGCGCCGGAATCCGACTGCCAAGCGCGATACTATGTAATGGCTTCGGTGGATAAATTTCGAATATCCGCAGCTTGCCCGGTGGTTTCTCAATAAATTGCTGGATGTCACGATAGCTGGTTTCATGATGCTGCACCAGATTAACCAGCGGCTGCAGGCTACTGTCACCCAGCCAGCGTTCCATGCGTTTGAACCACTGCGGCGTGTAGTACATTTGTGACGGCACAGTGCGAATGACGACCAACGTTTTAGCGCCCTGCCTTGCCGCCTCTTTAACCGGAATCGCATCACTGATCCCGCCATCCAGGTAGTTAATGCCTTCCAGCGACACTCCGCTACGATAAAAGCCAGGTATCGCACTGGAGGCGCGAATCACATCCAGCCAGTTTTGTTTGGTTGGTAAAAAGTAATTCGGCGCATAGTCATCCTGACGACAGGCGCACATATAAAACGATTTGCCGCTGTCAAACAACCGCGCGGCGGTATCCATTTGCAACGGCATCTGACTTGCGGTGGCCTCCACCAGCCAGTCGAGATCGATAAGATTTCCTCCACGCACAAAGCGCAATGGATCGAAAAATTCGCGTTTTGTGGTATAGCGCATGATGACTTTGCGCGCGTAACCGGGCTGATTGCAGATATACGCCGAGAGGTTCTGCGCCCCGGCAGATGTGCCGAGATAAAGATCGAAAGGATTAAACTGCGCGCGCATAAACTCATCCAGCACGCCAGCCGTGAAAATTCCACGCTGCCCGCCGCCTTCGCACACCAGAGCTATTCGTCCAGGCTGGAACGGCCTTAGCGACAACGGCGCAATATTACCAAGCGTTACAGGTATTCGCTGCCCCACCTCTGCCTTCCTGTTTTTGTTGTGAAAGAATGACAAAGTAACGCAATTTATTATTCGCTAAAACCGCAAAAGCCAGTCCGCTGGACTGGCTTTGGATAAAATTTTCTTAATGGTCTGAAATCTAGGGTCGTTTTCGGCCCATGAACAAACTCACCAGGAACAGAATAATCCCGACGACAAAGACAATTTTAGCTGCGCCTGCAGCGGTACCGGCCAGACCACCAAACCCAAGTGCGGCGGCGATTAACGCGATAACCAGAAATATGATGCCCCAACGAAACATAAGCGTCTCCTTTACCATAGTTAATGTCACCGCTTGATATGAGCGTGAAAATCACTCAATGCGATATTTTTAGTGTGGTGCACATCGCGCCTCCCGACAAAGTTCGGGAGGACGAATTACGACGAATTACTTAGTTTTCAGATCATTTTTAACGCTTTTCACACCATCTACCGCTTTGGCGATACTTTCAGCACGGTCGCTCTGTGCCTGGGAATCGACGGTACCGGAGAGCTGAACCACGCCGTCGGTGGTTTCAACTTTCACATGACGGGAAGGTACGATATCGTCCGCCAGCAGTTTGGCTTTGATTTCACTGGTGGTGGCGGTGTCACCCGCGTAGCCCTTCACAGAGCCTTCTTTAGCGTCGCGAACGTGCAGTTTGTCGCTGACAGAAGTCACGCCTTCAACGCCTTTCGCCACTTTCACTGCCTCTTCGGCCTGGGTCTGGCTTTCAACGAAACCGCTCAGGGTCACGACTTTTTGATCGGTTTTGACAGAGATATCGGTGCTCTTGATGTTGTCATGATCCACCAGCGCCGCCTTCACTTTCGCGGTGATGGCGCTGTCATCCATGAAATTACCGACTTTATTCATAGAGCTATCGACTTTTTGCCCTGCGCTTTCATTGGTAGTCTGTGCGTTGTTTTCCGCGTAGGCAGCGCCGGTCGCGACGGCAGAGGTCAACATTACAGCCAGCAGAGTTTTCGAAATCTTCAGTCTTGTCATAGTCATCGATTTATTCCTGTAAGTTTGCTCGTAATTTGAGCCTGGCAACACGAGGTTGCATTGCTGAATAGGGAGAGACTTCACCCTCTACAGAAGTCAATGGTCGCCATCACAAAAGCGATGGGTGATGAATAACGACCATTACAGCCTCTGAATCAGTTATTAATATCGGTAGAATGACAATCAACGGCTTTAGATACTGATATCTACGCATTGAACGGTATTTAACGCCGTCAGAAATGTCATTACTTTGTTAAATATAGATCACAATTTTGAAACCGCTCGGGATATCAGCGAAAACATAAGCAAAAGTGAATGTTTTAAGAACATTCCGTAAGCGGCTAATAAGGAAGGGAAATTGACAGGGCGCAGCGGCTACCGCGCCCTGGAGGCAAGAATTAATGCTCGCGGGTCTGGTGGAACTGAACGTCCGGATAACGTTCCTGCGCCAGGCGCAGGTTGACCATGCTGGTAGCGATGTAAGCGAGGTTATCGCCGCCATCAAGCGCCAGTTGGCTTTCGTTCTTACGCTTGAACTCTTCGAATTTCTTCGCGTCCGCACATTCTACCCAGCGGGCAGTGGCAACGTTGACTGATTCATATACTGCTTCAACGTTGTATTCGCTCTTCAGGCGCGATACCACCACATCAAACTGCAGCACACCAACTGCACCAACGATCAAATCGTTGTTGGAGATCGGACGGAACACCTGCACCGCGCCCTCTTCGGAAAGCTGTACCAGCCCTTTGAGCAGCTGTTTTTGCTTCAGCGGATCTTTCAGGCGGATACGACGGAACAGTTCTGGTGCGAAGTTCGGAATACCGGTGAACTTCATCATCTCACCCTGGGTAAAGGTGTCGCCGATCTGAATAGTGCCGTGGTTGTGCAGGCCGAGGATATCGCCCGGATACGCTTCTTCAACGTGCGAACGGTCACCCGCCATAAAGGTCAGCGCGTCGGAGATAACCACATCTTTCGCAGTACGCACCTGGCGCAGCTTCATGCCTTTTTCATATTTACCGGACACCACACGCATAAACGCCACGCGGTCGCGGTGTTTCGGGTCCATGTTGGCCTGAATTTTAAATACGAAGCCGGTAAATTTGTCTTCGCTCGCCTCTACGGTACGGGTATCAGTCTGACGCGGCATCGGCGCAGGTGCCCACTCCACCAGGCCATCCAGCATATGATCGACACCGAAGTTACCCAGCGCAGTACCGAAGAATACCGGAGTGATTTCGCCCGCAAGGAACAGCTCTTTGTCGAACTCGTTAGACGCGCCTTTCACCAGTTCCAGTTCGTCACGCAGCTGCTGTGCCAGATCTTCACCAACCGCAGCATCGAGATCCGGGTTATTCAGCCCTTTAACAATGCGGACTTCCTGAATGGTGTGCCCTTTACCGCTCTGATAGAGATAGGTTTCATCTTTATAAAGGTGGTAAACGCCTTTAAACAGCTTGCCGCAGCCAATTGGCCAGGTGATCGGTGCGCAGCCAATTTTCAGCTCGTTCTCAACTTCATCGAGCAATTCCATCGGGTCGCGGATATCACGGTCAAGTTTGTTCATAAAGGTGAGGATCGGCGTGTCGCGCAGACGGGTAACTTCCATCAGCTTACGGGTACGATCTTCAACACCTTTTGCGGCGTCGATAACCATCAGGCAGCAGTCCACCGCCGTCAGGGTACGATAGGTATCTTCCGAGAAGTCTTCATGCCCCGGGGTGTCGAGCAGGTTAACCAGGCAATCGTGATACGGAAACTGCATCACAGACGTAGTAATGGAGATCCCACGCTGCTTTTCCATCTCCATCCAGTCCGACTTAGCGTGCTGGTTGGAACCACGGCCTTTTACTGTACCGGCGGTCTGAATGGCCTGTCCGAACAGCAGCACCTTCTCGGTGATGGTAGTCTTACCGGCGTCCGGGTGAGAAATAATGGCAAAAGTGCGGCGCTTCGCCACCTCTTGCAAATAAGGAGACAACGTCATAATTCTTTCTTCTTGAGTAAGCGGCATCGCGCCGCGCTTGTTGAAAACGAAAAATTGCGGCTATTTTACCCATCAACGGGGGGGAGGCAATCAGTGTTTACACAGGAGCTGCTCCAGTTCGTGCAACGAAGAAACGGTCCAGGTGGGCGCGATGCCTTCTGGTTGCTCGCGATGGTGCGCATTCAGCCAGCAGGTCGCAAGCCCGGCGTTGATGCCACCGAGAATATCGGACTCGGCAGTGTCGCCAACCATCAGCACGCGTGAACGGTCAGGATTGCCCGCCTGTTCCAGCGCATAATCGAAAATTTTCTTATTCGGTTTGGCAACGCCAACTTCTTCGGAAATCACCAGCAAATCGAAGTAATCACGCAGGCCCGTGCGTTCCAGACGCACTTGCTGCAAGGCGCTAAAGCCGTTGGTGATGATGCCGATTTTGGCGTTGCCACGAATGGCGTTAAGCAGAGAAACCGCGCCCGGCAGCGGCGTGCAGATTTCCGCCATCGCATTAATAAAGGCATCGTTAAGCAAGCCTGCTTCAACTTTCAGCCGTTCGGCCCAGCTCTCAAAACGCCCGTGCTGAAGCTGTAATGAAGTGATCGCGCCGTTTTGATAATCCACCCACAGTGGCTTGTTAACGGCCTGATAGTCCTGAAAATCTTCAGCGGTAAAGGTGACGCTGTAATCAAGAAACATCCGCTGCAGGCCGGTGAATGAGTCAAAGGTAAACAGCGTTTCATCGGCATCAAAGAAAATCCAGTCCCACTTCATTATTCCACCTTGTCTTACATACTGATTGGCAACGCCATGATGATGGCGTCTTCGCGACCGTCCGTGGTGGGGTAGTAATTGCGGCGAATCGTCGCCTCGTTAAAGCCTAAACTTTCGTACAGGGCAATGGCGGCAGCGTTTGAAGCACGGACTTCCAGCCATAGTGTCGCCACGCCGCGTTTTTCCAGTTCGTCGATCAGATGTTCCAGCAGCGCCCTTCCCAATCCCTGACGCTGATAGTCAGGATCGACCGCAATATTGAACAATGTAGCTTCATCCAGCACCACTTGCGTAATCGCAAACGCCGCCATTTTGCCGTTTTGCGTTAACTGAAAGTTGAGATAACGCTCGCCCTGGTTGCTGGCAAAGGTTTTTTCACTCCACGGAAAGGCGTGGGCGCGTTGTTCAATGTGGTAAGCCGCCGGTAAATCAGTCGTTTCGAGGGAAGAAATCGTGTTCATATGTGCAAATTTGTTGCCATAACGCGGCGCGTGCCGTTGGGTTTGCCCGTAAATCGGTGAGCGCCGGTGATGCCACCTGAGCGCCTTCCAGTGATAGCGGTTCGTCAGTACCCAACCGCCAGCTGTTGCAGCGACTGCCTTGCGGCAGCATCGCGATTTTTTCTGGCGTCAGTTGCAGCACCTGGTCGGGGCTGACGGTTAATGCGCGCAGAACATCGCTCACTAAAGGATCAGTCAGGGCGGGAAGATCGTTTGCCACCATCACCAGACGGACGTGTGCCGGGATCGCAATGGCAATCTCCCCCTGCAACGCGCCAGGGCGACGCAGCGACCACTGGGTAATGCCCAGTTGCTGTAACTGCCAGTCTCGTCGGGATGTCATAGCGAATCGCTCCTGTTGTCAGGGGCGCAAATATAGCAAATTCGTCGATACCGCGCCAACATATGGCTATAATCGCCGCCAGTATCAATTGAGGAGCATTCCATGTCTGCATTTACCCCGGCAAGTGAAGTCTTGCTGCGTCACAGTGATGATTTCGAACAAAGCCGTATTCTGTTTGCCGGAGACTTACAGGATGACCTGCCCGCGCGTTTAGATACCGCGGCCAGCCGTGCTCATACCCAGCAATTCCACCACTGGCAGGTATTAAGCCGCCAGATGGGGGATAACGCCCGTTTCAGTCTGGTCGCCACGGCGGATGACGTCGCAGATTGCGATACGCTGATTTACTACTGGCCGAAGAACAAACCGGAAGCCCAGTTCCAGTTGATGAATTTACTTTCTCTGCTGCCGGTGGGGACGGATATTTTTGTCGTTGGCGAGAACCGCAGCGGCGTGCGCAGCGCCGAGCAGATGCTGGCAGATTATGCGCCGTTGAATAAAGTCGACAGCGCTCGTCGCTGTGGCCTCTATTTTGGTCGTCTGGAAAAACAGCCGGTATTTGATGCCGATAAATTCTGGGGCGAATACAGCGTCGATGGCCTGACGGTCAAAACGCTGCCTGGCGTGTTTAGCCGCGACGGTCTGGATGTCGGTAGCCAGTTGCTGCTCTCGACGTTAACTCCGCACACGAAAGGTAAAGTGCTGGATGTCGGCTGTGGCGCGGGGGTGCTTTCAGTTGCCTTTGCGCGCCATTCGCCGAAAATTCGTCTCACCTTGTGCGATGTCTCTGCGCCAGCGGTAGAAGCCAGCCGCGCAACACTTGCGGCCAACTGTGTTGAAGGTGAAGTCTTTGCCAGCAACGTCTTTTCCGAGGTGAAAGGTCGTTTTGATATGATCATCTCCAACCCGCCGTTCCACGATGGGATGCAAACCAGCCTGGATGCGGCGCAAACGCTGATTCGCGGCGCGGTGCGTCATCTTAATAGCGGCGGCGAGCTGCGAATTGTAGCGAACGCCTTCCTGCCTTACCCGGACGTGCTGGATGAGACATTTGGCTTCCATGAAGTGATTGCGCAAACCGGGCGTTTCAAGGTGTATCGCGCCATTATGACCCGCCAGGCGAAGAAAGGTTAATTATCTCGCCGAATACCGTGTCGGATGCGGCGTGAACGCCTTATCCGACCTACAAAACCTGCACGTTAGCCCTTCGTAGGCCAGATAAGACGCGCCAGTGTCGCATCTGGCATCTGCCCCCGCATGCCTACCAAACCTGCACGCTAGTTTCCTGATGGACATTTTTCCAGCAATTACACCTCCGGCGATAATTAACTATTGACGAAAAGCTGAAAACCACTAGAATGCGCCTCCGTGGTAGCAATTCTTTTTAAGAATTGATGGTATGCGAAGGTGGCGGAATTGGTAGACGCGCTAGCTTCAGGTGTTAGTGTCCTTACGGACGTGGGGGTTCAAGTCCCCCCCCTCGCACCAATTATCTTTACTTCCTTTCTTGTTTCTTCCTTGATTTTTCATCCCTGATTCAAATTCATTATCATCAGCATGATGCCAGCAATAAGCGCCAGGCACGATGGTAGCAAAACGTAATGCCGTAACTGTTTGTGATACAGCATCACCGGCGTCAATACTAATCCCATCAGAATGACAATCCGCCATTGATCAGGCGATAAATCCGCATACATCAGCCCTGCAATCAGCAATCCTGGCAGCAACACTCCCCAGCCACTGCCCAGCGTACGTTGCAACATGGTTTCATCTCTTTCATTGATAATGATAACCAATATCATATGATAATTTTTATCATTTGCAAGCCAGAGAAATCCCTTGCTATCGGATAAACCTATCGCTAGGATTAGCAATCATTATCATTTAGATTACTATCCCGATTATGGCCTATCGTTCCGCACCGCTCTATGAAGATGTTATCTGGCGAACGCATCTCCAGCCACAGGATGCTGGGCTTGCACAAGCCGTACGTGCGACGATCGCCGAACATCGTGAACATTTGCTGGAGTTTATCCGCCTGGATGAACCCGCTCCGCTTAACGCCATGACGCTGGCGCAATGGTCATCACCGAATGCGCTAAGTTCTCTACTCGCGGTCTATTCCGATCATATCTATCGCAACCAACCAACGATGATCCGCGAGAACAAACCGCTGATCTCACTATGGGCACAATGGTATATCGGCCTGATGGTGCCACCATTAATGCTGGCGCTACTGACGCAGGAAAAGGCATTAGATGTGTCGCCGGAACATTTCCATGCTGAGTTTCACGAAACCGGCCGTGCCGCCTGTTTCTGGGTCGATGTGTGTGAAGATAAAAACGCAACACCACATTCGCCGCAGCAGCGAATGGAAAGGTTAATCAGCCAGGCGCTGGTTCCGGTTGTGCAGGCACTAGAAGCGACCGGAGAGATCAACGGCAAACTTATCTGGAGTAATACCGGTTATTTGATCAACTGGTATCTTACTGAGATGAAGCAACTGCTCGGCGAGGCGACGGTTGAATCGCTGCGCCATGCCCTCTTTTTTGAGAAAACGCTTACTACCGGTGAAGATAATCCACTCTGGCGTACCGTGGTGCTACGCGACGGCCTGCTGGTGCGCCGGACCTGCTGCCAGCGTTATCGCTTACCGGATGTGCAGCAATGTGGCGATTGTACGCTGAAATGAAAGCACTGCCGGGGAAGTAAACCCGGCATCATGCGGATTAATAGGGATGCAACACATTACTTGCTTCGCAATGCCGCATACATAACAGAATATCTGCGGCCTCCAACAACCCTGCATCAGAACTGACGCCCAGTTTCGACATCACATTAAATTTATGTGCACGGATCGTTTTGATATTGCGTTTAAGCTGCTCGGCAATTTGTGTCATTGAGTAGCCACGCGACATAAAGCGCAATATTTCTCTCTCCGTCGGGCTTAGCGTCCGGCTTTGGTTAATGTACCACTGATTGTTCAGTCGGTCGGTCGCCTGACGTACACCATTTAATGACAAAAAGAGTTCCTGATGAAAAATCTCCAGCGTTGACGCTTTACTTAATACACCGTCCAGCGGTGATGGCGACAATGAACCAATCAGCCGAGCTTCAATATCATCATCCGCAATAACTAAACGCCGGGTACGCGGAAACTTAATCGCCAGTTCAGTCAGGCAAGATAATCCCTCTCTGCGCTCACTTCTCATGGCAGAAAAAGAAAAAATGACCGCCGCAAATGAGATCCGCGACATGGCATCCTGAAATGACTCCTGACTGGTATAGGTATGGAGCTTATAAGGGTTACCCGCAAACTTTCTGAATAAACTCTCAATACCGATACTGCTCATGACGCATTTTTCTATGAGTGCGACATTTCTCTTCTTAATTCGGCTGTGTTCCATTCTGCGGCATCTCCATAAACAGAAGGCAAGTTAAGTTCTCTTGCACCCTGCGCGCTATTTATCCATGCATACATTTCAGCGTTGCTGTGAATTGCCAGTCGACGCATCGCACTGTTTTTTTGGGCGCTGATAGTTTTATTACTTTTCTTAAGCAACGAAGCTATCTGGTTGATGCCCCATCCTTTACCTAATAGCCGCAGTACCTTGCGCTCTGAAAGAGTGAGAATGACGGAGCGATAGCTAAAATCATGAGTTTCATTCATTGCCGGAGAGGTCAGCATGGCGCTGATACGCTCTGCGTGCGTATTGCCGGAACGTACGGTCTTGACCAGATTCTCAATGGGTTCAACATCAGACAATAACGTCGCCGTAGGGCACATGAGCAATTCTACTGCCTGGGAATACCAGGAGCGTGACACCATGAAAACCCAGTGAATTTCCCGATATTGTGAGATTAAAGAATAATAATGTTCACAAACAGAACGAGGATCTTCACTTTCACCGGCTAAATCAGCAATGACTAATCCGGAACGACGTAATTGTAATAAGGTAAGGTCCTCCGCAGAGGCGCTGGATATTATTTCATATTCAGGGAAGTGAGTCCTCATGACCTCTTTTAACCCTGCTTGCATAACAGGTATTTTACTGATAACAATTCCATTTTTGCAGCATCCTGGCAACATATTTCCTCCACATCCACTGTCTAAAAATCATGATGGTTTATTCAGGATATTCATTCCTTAAATGTTTCCAGCAAATTAATAGATTAAGCGAATAAATTATCCTTAGCATTCACTTTCATATCAGCATACTCCTGCTGCACAACAACTCCACTGCATGTGTCAGAAGGTTAGCATCAAATGATAACCTGGTGAAATAGCCTGGAGACATTTAAAATATCTACATTAAGTTGTTAGGAATACTTAATGAAAAACAGAAATCACATTCATTTAATTTATAATTAAATGATATCCCTTCCCGCAGAATGAAAAATCACACAACCAATATTTATTCAATGAAATCTGATGGTTTTAACTTGTTAACATTAAAAAACGTGCCCGGTTATCTATTATCCTGATTCGTAAAGGCCAAACAATAAATTCATTATAGTGATAATATTCATGTGATAGTTTGTTTGCGGCGAGAGATAATTCGCTTTTTATCACCGAGCTTGTCCCGATAACCAGGATTAATCAGCGCAATTTTGATCTTAACCTACCGCAAAACAACCGTGCTTCATGATACAAATGGATTCTCATTATCTGAACAATACGCAGCACGTCTATGACAAAGGGCGAGTTATGCAAACTGAGCAACAGCGAGCCGTAACACGGCTTTGTATCCAGTGTGGATTATTTCTTTTGCAACATGGTGCGGAAAGCGCGTTGGTTGATGAGCTTTCCTCACGACTGGGTCGGGCGTTGGGGATGGACAGCGTCGAAAGTTCTATCTCTTCGAACGCCATAGTGCTGACAACCATTAAAGATGGGCAATGCCTGACATCGACACGTAAAAATCACGATCGCGGCATTAATATGCATGTGGTGACTGAAGTCCAGCACATTGTGATTCTGGCGGAGCACCATCTGCTGGATTACAAAGGCGTAGAGAAACGATTTAGCCAAATTCAGCCATTACGTTACCCAAGATGGCTGGTAGCCTTAATGGTTGGCCTTTCTTGTGCCTGTTTCTGTAAACTCAATAAAGGTGGCTGGGATGGTGCCGTCATCACCTTCTTTGCCAGTACGGCCGCGATGTATATCCGCCAGCTGCTGGCACAACGTCATCTTCATCCACAAATCAACTTTTGCCTTACCGCTTTCGCCGCCACCACCATTTCCGGATTGCTTTTGCAACTTCCCACTTTCAGCAATACACCCACTATCGCGATGGCCGCCAGCGTTCTGCTGCTGGTGCCGGGATTTCCGTTGATTAATGCCGTCGCCGATATGTTTAAAGGCCACATCAATACCGGACTGGCACGCTGGGCGATCGCCAGTCTGCTGACACTGGCTACCTGCGTCGGCGTAGTGATGGCACTGACGATTTGGGGGCTACGCGGATGGGTGTGATCGAATTTCTGTTAGCGTTGGCGCAGGATATGATCCTCGCCGCCATTCCTGCGGTCGGCTTTGCGATGGTGTTCAACGTTCCCGTTCGGGCGTTACGCTGGTGTGCGCTGCTTGGCGCGATTGGTCATGGTTCACGAATGATCTTAATGACCAGCGGGCTGAATATTGAGTGGTCAACTTTTATGGCTTCTATGCTGGTCGGCACCATTGGTATTCAATGGTCGCGCTGGTATCTGGCGCATCCGAAAGTGTTTACCGTGGCGGCCGTTATCCCTATGTTCCCGGGCATATCGGCTTATACCGCAATGATTTCGGCGGTAAAAATCAGCCAGTTAGGTTACAGCGAACCGTTGATGATTACCCTGTTAACCAACTTTCTTACAGCTTCATCGATTGTTGGTGCGTTATCCATCGGTCTTTCCATTCCTGGATTATGGTTGTACCGCAAGCGCCCTCGCGTATAAAATTGCCTCGCTTAAGCACACGGATGAGAGACAGCCTCCTCTCCTCCGTGTGTTACTATAAAAGTTATCTCCCTTCTCGTTCATCGTTCCATATTTGAGAAACAGTATGTCTTCCAGAGTTTTGACCCCGGACGTCGTTGGTATTGACGCCCTGGTACACGATCACCAAACCGTTCTGGCAAAAGCTGAAGGCGGTGTGGTTGCCGTATTTGCTAACAATGCCCCGGCGTTTTATGCCGTCACGCCTGCACGCCTGGCTGAACTGCTGGCGCTGGAAGAAAAGCTGGCGCGTCCGGGAAGCGATGTCGCTCTGGACGATCAACTCTATCAGGAACCGCAAGCCGCTCCCGTTGCTGTCCCCATGGGGAAATTCGCCATGTATCCGGACTGGCAACCCGATGCCGACTTTATCCGCCTGGCGGCGCTATGGGGCGTGGCGCTAAGAGAGCCGGTGACCACCGAAGAACTGGCCTCATTCATTGCCTACTGGCAGGCGGAAGGTAAAGTCTTTCACCATGTGCAGTGGCAACAAAAACTGGCGCGCAGCCTGCAAATCGGTCGTGCCAGCAACGGCGGACTGCCGAAACGAGATGTGAATACGGTCAGCGAACCTGACAGCCAAATTCCACCAGGATTCAGAGGGTAACGATGAAAAACGTTGGCGACCTGATGCAACGCCTGCAAAAAATGATGCCTGCCCATATCAAACCTGCATTCAAAACGGGTGAAGAGCTACTGGCCTGGCAGAAAGAACAAGGAGCGATCCGCTCCGCCGCTCTCGAACGTGAAAATCGGGCGATGAAAATGCAGCGCACCTTTAACCGCTCCGGTATTCGGCCACTGCATCAGAACTGCTCCTTTGAGAACTATCGCGTTGAGTGTGAAGGGCAGATGAATGCGTTAAGCAAAGCGCGCCAGTACGTCGAAGAGTTTGACGGCAACATCGCCAGCTTCATCTTTTCTGGTAAGCCAGGAACCGGCAAAAACCATCTGGCGGCGGCAATCTGCAACGAGCTGCTGCTACGCGGTAAATCCGTATTGATCATCACCGTGGCCGATATTATGTCGGCGATGAAAGATACCTTCAGGAATAGCGGTACCAGTGAAGAACAACTGCTTAACGATCTGAGCAACGTTGATCTGCTGGTGATCGATGAGATCGGCGTGCAGACCGAATCGAAATACGAAAAAGTGATCATCAACCAGATCGTCGATCGCCGCTCTTCTTCCAAACGCCCAACCGGGATGCTGACCAACAGTAATATGGAAGAGATGACCAAGTTGCTGGGCGAACGCGTGATGGACCGTATGCGCCTGGGTAACAGTTTGTGGGTGATCTTCAACTGGGATAGCTACCGTAGCCGGGTAACAGGTAAAGAGTATTAATCCCCGTTTCTGGCGGTATACTGCGACACAATTCCACCTTGAGTAATGATGATGAAAACTGTTAAACATCTTCTGTGCTGTGCCATTGCCGCCAGCGCATTAATTTCCACCGGGGTGCATGCTGCGTCCTGGAAAGATGCGCTCTCCAGCGCCGCCAGCGAACTTGGCAACCAAAACAGCACGACACAGGAAGGCGGTTGGTCGCTCGCGTCATTAACTAACTTGCTTAGCAGCGGGAACCAGGCCTTAAGCGCAGATAACATGAACAACGCCGCAGGCATTCTGCAATACTGCGCGAAGCAAAAGCTGGCGTCGGTAACCGATGCCGAAAACATCAAGAACCAGGTGCTGGAAAAGCTGGGCCTGAACAGTGAAGAGCAAAAAGAAGACACCAACTATCTGGATGGCATTCAGGGTTTGCTGAAAACCAAAGATGGTCAGCAACTCAATCTGGATAACATCGGAACGACTCCGCTGGCAGAAAAGGTGAAAACCAAAGCCTGCGATCTGGTGTTAAAGCAGGGGCTGAACTTCATTTCCTGAACCGCGAAACGCCGCGTTTTAGCTGTTACCCGGCTGACGCGGCTCTCTCCTGCCCTTTTCCCTGCTCCTGGACGGTTTTCCCCCTGTTACACGGGAAGCGACCGCGATCAAAAAAGTCTGTTTATAAACTAATTCCTAACAACATCGCATTTTTTTGACACTAGAATTGCAGCAATATGGCGACGCCATTACATTGTGCTTCTCAAAAAGCTTAAACGTTGGCTAAACGGCCCGGTTTAGTGAGGATCGCCCGTTGTCAGAACTACTCTCTTTCGCCCTTTTTCTCGCCTCTGTGCTGATTTACGCATGGAAAGCGGGACGTAACACCTGGTGGTTTGCAGCCACATTAACGGTGCTGGGGCTATTTGTCGTTTTAAATATCACCCTGTTTGCCAGTGACTATTTTACTGGCGATGGTATTAACGACGCGGTTCTCTATACCTTAACCAACAGCCTGACCGGTGCTGGCGTCAGCAAATACATCCTGCCGGGTATCGGCATTGTGCTGGGGCTGACAGCGGTGTTCGGTGCGCTGGGCTGGATCCTGCGCCGTCGTCGCCATCATCCGCACCATTTTGGTTACAGCCTGCTGGCGCTCTTACTGGCGCTGGGTTCGGTGGACGCCAGCCCAGCATTTCGTCAGATAACGGAACTGGTGAAATCCCAGTCACGCGATGGCGACCCGGACTTTGCGGCTTATTATAAAGAGCCGTCGAAAACTATCCCTGACCCGAAACTCAACCTGGTTTATATCTACGGCGAAAGTCTCGAGCGGACCTATTTTGATAACGAAGCTTTCCCGGATCTCACGCCTGAACTGGGCGCGTTGAAAAATGAAGGCCTGGATTTCAGCCACACGCAGCAGCTGCCAGGAACGGATTACACGATTGCGGGCATGGTGGCTTCTCAGTGCGGCATACCGCTGTTTGCCCCCTTTGAAGGCAACGCCTCCGCCTCTGTCTCCAGCTTCTTCCCGCAGAACATCTGTCTGGGCGATATCCTGAAAAACTCGGGTTATCAGAACTATTTCGTGCAGGGCGCGAATCTGCGTTTTGCCGGTAAAGATGTGTTCCTGAAGTCGCATGGCTTCGACCACTTATACGGCTCAGAAGAGCTGAAAAGCGTGGTGGCCGACCCGCACTATCGCAACGACTGGGGATTCTACGACGATACCGTTCTCGATGAAGCGTGGAAAAAGTTTGAAGAGCTTTCCCGCTCAGGTCAGCGATTCTCACTGTTTACCCTGACAGTCGATACCCATCACCCGGATGGTTTTATCTCGCGTACCTGTAACCGCAAAAAATATGATTTTGACGGTAAGCCGAACCAGTCATTCAGCGCGGTAAGTTGCAGCCAGGAGAATATCGCGGCGTTTATCAACAAAATCAAAGCGTCACCGTGGTTTAAAGATACCGTCATCGTCGTCTCTTCTGACCATTTAGCGATGAACAACACGGCGTGGAAATACCTTAATAAGCAGGATCGCAATAACCTGTTTTTTGTCATTCGTGGCGACAAGCCGCAGCAAGAGACGCTGGCAGTGAAGCGTAACACGATGGATAACGGCGCGACGGTGCTGGACATTCTCGGTGGCGATAACTATCTCGGACTTGGTCGTAGCAGTTTATCCGGGCAGTCGATGTCGGAAATCTTCCTCAATATCAAAGAGAAAACATTGGCGTGGAAGCCGGATATCATCCGCCTGTGGAAATTCCCTAAAGAGATGAAAGAGTTCACTATCGACCAGCAGAAAAACATGATTGCCTTCTCGGGTAGCCATTTCCGTTTGCCGCTGCTGTTGCGGGTTTCAGACAAGCGCGTAGAACCGCTGCCGGAAAGTGAATACTCAGCACCGCTGCGTTTCCAGCTGGCCGATTTCGCTCCACGCGACAATTTCGTCTGGGTTGACCGTTGCTACAAGATGGCACAACTTTGGGCTCCGGAACTGGCACTCTCCACCGACTGGTGTGTCTCGCAGGGGCAGCTTGGCGGTCAGCAAATTGTCCAGCATGTTGATAAAACAATGTGGAAGGGCAAAACGGCATTTAAAGATACGGTCATCGACATGGCGCGTTACAAAAGCAATGTCGATACGCTGAAAATTGTTGATAACGATATTCGCTACAAAGCCGACAGTTTCATCTTCAACGTCGCCGGTGCGCCAGAAGAGGTGAAACAGTTTAGCGGGATTTCCCGTCCGGAGTCGTGGGGCCGCTGGTCCAACGCTCAGCTGGGCGATGAAGTAAAAATCGAGTACAAGCATCCGCTGCCGAAGAAATTTGACCTGGTGATTACCGCCAAAGCATACGGCAATAACGCCAGCCGTCCTATTCCGGTACGCGTAGGCAATGAAGAACAAACTCTTGTGCTGGGCAATGAAGTAACCACCACCACACTGCATTTCGATAACCCAACCGATGCCGACACACTGGTAATTGTGCCGCCGGAACCTGTCTCAACCAACGAAGGGAATATCCTCGGACACTCGCCGCGTAAGCTCGGGATCGGCATGGTGGAAATTAAAGTTGTGGAACGTGAAGGGTAATTCCTGACTGATGTGTAGGTCGCATAAGGTGCGACCTACACACCTTCTCCGGCCTACAAAACATCATTGAGAAACAGAAAAAAACAGCGCCCAACACTTCCCCGGACGCTGCATGGCAACTTTAATAATCTCGCCTTATCAGAAAGTAATTACACCCTTAATCAACTCACGATTGTTAATCACATCGCGCTCGTAGGTTTCTGCCAGCGTGGCGAACGGATAGCGATGGGTTAACATCATGTCGGCAGTGATTTTCCCTTCTGCCATCAGTCGACCGACTTTAGCGAAATCTTCCGGCGTGGCGTTGCGGCTGCCCATCATCGTCGTTTCTTTTTTATGGAATTCCGGATCGGAAAACTGCAACTCACCTTTAAACAGGCCGACAAATACCACCGTGCCGCCGTGACGAATCAGATTCACGGTGTTATTCATCGCATGTTGATTACCTGTCGCGTCGATCACTTTCTGCGCCAGCGAACCACCAAACTGCGCCCGTAGCTGCGCGTCAAAATCTTCGGCTGACGGGTCCAGTACAGGTAATTCCAGACGCGTTGCCACATGTTCACGGCGCGCTGGACTGGTATCCGCCACCACCACCTGTGCGCCATCGGCTTTAGCGATTGCCGCCGCGCCCAGACCGATTGGCCCCGCCCCGACCACCAGCACCTGCTCGCCGGGAGCAATGGCTGCGCGACGCACCGCATGAGCGCTAATAGCGAAAGGTTCAATCAATGCTGCCGCCTGCGGGTCAATACCGTCTGCGGGCAAAATGTTCGCCACCGGCACGCTCAAATACTCACTAAAACCGCCATCCTGATGCACGCCAATGACTGAAATTTTTTCACAGCAATTGGTACGCCCGCTTTTACACGCCGGGCATTGCTGACAGGCAACATAAGGGATCACAGCAACTTGCTGACCATTTTTAAGATCAGCAATATTTTTACCCAGCCCAACAATCTCCCCACATATTTCATGGCCTAAAACACGTGGATAACTAAAAAATGGTTGATTTCCACCCCAGGCATGAATATCGGTACCGCAAATCCCGACAGACTTAATTTTTATTAATGCTTCATTGTCACCCGGAATAGGTATCTCGCGTTGTTTCCAGACTAATTCTTTCGGCTGCTGGCAAATTAAAACATTCATCGTAGACATGATTCGGCTCTCCATTTTTTGTTGCCTTAGATATCAATGAAAATGAAAAATGGCAGCGGAACGGAAAATCTGTTTTGTGAAAACACACGCATAAAAATGTTTTAAATCGGGTTTTAATGGACTCACAAGGAGGAAAATATGAGTCGTTCACAAAATTTACGCCACAATGTGATTAACCAGGTCATTGATGATATGGCGCGGGGTCATATCCCTTCCCCACTTCCATCGCAAAGTGCGCTGGCGGAAATGTACAACATCAGCCGCACAACAGTGCGTCATATTCTCAGCCACTTACGCGAATGCGGCGTCTTAACGCAGGTTGGAAACGACTATGTTATTGCGCGTAAACCTGACCATGATGACGGTTTCGCCTGTACTACCGCTTCAATGAGTGAACAAAACAAAGTGTTTGAGCAGGCTTTTTTCACGATGATAAACCAGCGTCAGTTACGCCCTGGGGAAACTTTTTCTGAACTGCAACTGGCTCGGGCCGCGGGTGTCAGCCCGGTGGTTGTAAGAGAATATCTTTTAAAATTCGGCCGTTATAATCTTATTCAAAGCGAAAAACGCGGCCAGTGGAGCATGAAGCAATTCGATCAATCCTACGCCGAGCAGCTGTTTGAGCTACGCGAAATGCTCGAAACACATTCACTTCAGCACTTTCTCAACCTGCCTGATCATGATCCCCGCTGGCTGCAGGCGAAAACCATGCTCGAACGTCATCGGCTACTGCGTGACAACATCGGCAATAGCTTTCGCATGTTCTCGCAACTTGACAGAGATTTTCACTCCTTACTGCTTTCAGCTGCCGACAATATCTTTTTTGATCAATCGCTTGAGATCATCTCAGTCATCTTTCATTTTCACTATCAATGGGACGAAAGCGATCTTAAACAGCGCAATATCATTGCCGTCGATGAGCATATGACCATTCTCAGCGCTCTGATTTGCCGCAGTGACCTTGATGCCACCCTTGCGCTCCGTAACCATTTGAATTCAGCTAAACAATCAATGATTCGATCCATTAATGAGAACACGCGTTATGCTCATTAAGTACGGATTAAAAACAGCAAACTATTAGCGGGTGCACGGTTTTATCAAAAGATAAATACCGGGAAATTCCCGCTTACCTATGCTCACAATCAGTCGACTAAAAATTTTTTTGTGAGCGGTAGTAAAGTCCTAAAACTTTAACCTGCCGTTAATGTCAACCTTGCGTAATTCACAATTACGTAAACAATTAAAATTATAAATACAGGAGTCCGGCGTGGAAAAAGAAAATATCACCCTCGATCCGCGTTCTTCATTTACTCCATCTTCGTCGGCAGATATTCCCGTGCCACCAGATGGATTAGTTCAACGCAGTACCCGAATTAAACGCATTCAAACCACCGCCATGTTGTTATTATTTTTTGCGGCGGTAATCAATTATCTCGACCGCAGTTCGCTGTCGGTAGCAAATTTAACGATTCGTGAAGAATTGGGATTAAGTGCCACCGAAATCGGCGCTTTGCTCTCCGTGTTTTCACTCGCTTACGGGATTGCGCAACTTCCTTGCGGCCCACTATTGGATCGTAAAGGCCCACGCCTGATGCTGGGACTGGGGATGTTCTTCTGGTCACTGTTCCAGGCAATGTCTGGCATGGTGCACAACTTTACGCAGTTCGTGTTGGTGCGTATCGGTATGGGGATTGGTGAAGCGCCGATGAACCCATGCGGTGTAAAAGTCATTAACGACTGGTTCAACATCAAAGAGCGCGGACGCCCGATGGGCTTCTTCAACGCAGCTTCTACCATTGGCGTTGCCGTAAGCCCACCGATTCTGGCGGCGATGATGCTGGTGATGGGCTGGCGCGGGATGTTTATTACCATTGGTGTACTGGGGATTTTTCTCGCCATCGGCTGGTATATGCTCTATCGCAACCGCGAGCACGTAGAACTGACTGCCGTTGAACAAGCTTATCTCAATGCAGGTAGCGTCAATGCCCGCCGAGATCCGCTCAGTTTTGCCGAATGGCGCAGCCTGTTCCGTAACCGTACAATGTGGGGAATGATGCTCGGATTCAGTGGCATCAACTACACTGCGTGGCTGTATCTGGCCTGGCTTCCTGGTTACCTGCAAACAGCCTATAACCTGGATTTAAAAAGCACAGGGTTGATGGCGGCTATCCCTTTCCTGTTTGGGGCTGCCGGGATGCTGGTCAACGGTTACGTTACTGACTGGCTGGTCAAAGGGGGAATGGCTCCGATTAAAAGCCGTAAGATCTGCATTATTGCCGGGATGTTCTGTTCTGCCGCCTTTACGCTGGTCGTACCGCAAGCGACAACATCCATGACAGCGGTTCTGCTGATTGGCATGGCACTGTTCTGTATTCACTTTGCCGGAACATCCTGCTGGGGCTTGATCCACGTCGCAGTTGCTTCTCGCATGACTGCGTCGGTGGGCAGTATCCAGAACTTTGCCAGCTTCATCTGCGCCTCTTTTGCGCCGATCATTACTGGTTTTATTGTTGATACCACCCACTCATTCCGTCTGGCACTAATCATCTGCGGTTGCGTCACCGCAGCGGGGGCACTGGCGTACATCTTCCTGGTTCGTCAGCCGATCAACGACCCACGTAAAGATTAATCTCCCTATGCCCGATAACATTTTGCTTATCGGGCATTTTTATGGCGATTAAAACGTTTCCCAGTTCTCCCCGCTATCTGCCACTGCCATTTTACGCGGCGTAGCTGGCGTCACGGTTTTTACCACAGCCGATGTTTCACGCTGCTGTTGCTGCTGTTGCTGAATCCGGAACACTGCCACAGCTTCGGTCAGGCGACTGGCCTGCTCTTCCAGCGCGGCGGCGGCGGCGGCAGATTCTTCCACCAGCGCGGCGTTCTGTTGAGTTACCCGGTCCATCTCAGCAACCGCTAAGCCAACCTGATCGATACCACGGCTCTGCTCATCAGAAGCAGAAGCTATTTCGCCCATAATGTCCGTCACGCGGGTCACAGCACTGACAATCTCCGCCATTGTTTCCCCGGCGCTTTCGACCAGCGTAGAGCCAACATCCACTTTCCCCACCGAGTCTTCAATCAGGCTTTTAATTTCACGAGCCGCCTGGGCGCTACGCTGGGCCAGATTACGCACTTCTCCCGCAACCACCGCAAAACCGCGCCCTTGCTCACCCGCACGCGCAGCCTCAACCGCCGCGTTCAAAGCCAGAATATTGGTCTGGAAGGCAATGCCGTCAATTACGCTGATAATATCGGCGATTTTCTGCGAACTGGTGGAGATATCGCGCATAGTCTGCACCACGTTATCCACCACTTTGCCGCCGCGTTGCGCCGTTTCAGAAGCACTTAACGCCAGATGGCTGGCCTGGCGCGCATTTTCGGCGTTCTGCTTCACCGTTGCGGTCAGTTGCTCCATGCTGGCTGCCGTCTCTTCCAGCGAAGCGGCCTGTTGCTCGGTGCGCGAAGAGAGATCGTTATTGCCGGTGGCGATTTCGCTGGCACCGCTATAGATGGCATTGGCCCCGTTGCGCACATCACCGACGGTACGCATCAGCTCTCCCTGCATATGGCGCAAACTCTCTGCCAGTTGCCCCATCTCATTAGAGCCATCCACCTCAATCGGTTTCACCAGATCGCCGCCTGCAATATGACGAATGCTGTCAATCAGGCGATTCATTGGCGCTACCAGCGAGGCTTTAATACCGAACCAGACGGCGAAGATGACCGCCAGTACGACGATCATCACGCCCACCAGAATCCACATCGCCTGGCTGTAGGAGGCATTGTTATCGCTGACGGCGATATCATAGAGCCGATCGTTTTGCTCCATGTAAGCCACATACTGCTTCTCGAAACCGTCCTGATATCCCTGAGTCGGCTGATCAAAGAACTCGTTGATTTTGCCTGCACCTAACAGTTGGATCAGCTCCGCCAGCGCATTGTGATAAATATCGTAATTACGTTTGATCTCTGCCGCTGCGGCGGTGCTCTGACGCGGGTCACGCGGCAACGCTTCGTAATCCGCCCAGTTTTTTTCCGCCTGTTTCAGCGAAATACTGGCACTCTGCATCAGCTCAGCAACGGTTGAACCGCTACCAATATTATTCTGATCCATCATGTAGCGGATACCCGCGCGGTTGAGGGTGTTACGCGTCTGCAACAACGCGACCCAGCTGCCATTCAGCGTGGATTGCTGCTGGCGAATGGTTTGTAAAACAGTGAAATTTTCTTTGTCATTCTTTAAGGCATTAAAGAACAGACCGCCTGATGTCAGTTGTAAAAGGCCAAAAACGGCCAAAACCAGCAGTAAGCTGGTCACGATCTTGATACGTTTTAACATGGTTTCTCTTTCCTGTGGACCGATGCAAGATTTTCGGCCTGGAAAGCAAAAACTTTATGAAAAGGTGTAACCCGCCATCCATGGAAAAACCAGGCGCTGGTTATCAGATACTAAAAAGTTATTCATTATCGCCCGGGATGGCTTCTTGTCGGGAATTGCCCAGAGCAATAAATTCCTCTAACAGATGGGTTAACTGTTGCATTTTCTCGGCAGTAAACTGAGCTTCAATCTGCCGATAGGCTTCTTCAATCTGTGTCTGAGCGCGGTTATACAGCGCCTGCCCCTCTTTGGTTAGCGAGATATAGAGCTTCCGCTGATCATTGATCGGCTTTAATCGCAACACTAAACCGTCGCGTTCCATCCGCGTAAGGATCCCGGTCAGGCTTGGGCGCAAAATGCAGGCGCGATACGCCAGATCGTGAAAATCCATTGATGGGCTTTCCGCCAGAATACGCACGATGCGCCACTGTTGCTCAGTCAAATTATGCCGTTTAACGATTGGGCGAAAATAACTCATCGCCGCTTCTCGCGCCTGGAGCAACGCAATGGTTAGAGAGTCGTGCATTATCTTTCCCCTGAAAAATTCAAAATCATTAATATAGAAACAGTTAATCATCACGTTACCGGGACTGCGCTGCCCCTGCAATTCTTCATTTTATCAAAATTGAGCATGTTTTGTTAACTTGCTGATATTTAATATTTTATTATCTTTAAATGTAAATAGTTTGTTAATTAGATCACATTTACATCACTTACTTTTGCCAAACTACGCAATCGGGAATAAAAGTAATCATTAACATATTAATGATTAAAATGATCGAATCCGAGGAGTGGTAATGAAAGGCACTATCTTCGCCGTAGCGTTGAACCATCGCAGCCAACTTGATGCATGGCAGGAAGCGTTCCAGCAATCCCCCTACAAAGCCCCGCCTAAAACTGCGGTCTGGTTTATTAAACCGCGCAATACGGTGATTGGTTGCGGTGAACCGATTCCCTTTCCACAGGGTGAAAAGGTACTGAGCGGTGCGACTGTTGCGCTGATTGTGGGAAAAACGGCGACGAAAGTACGTGAAGAAGATGCGGCAGAGTACATCGCCGGATATGCGCTGGCTAACGACGTCAGCCTGCCGGAAGAGAGCTTTTACCGCCCGGCAATCAAAGCAAAATGTCGTGATGGATTCTGCCCCATTGGCGAAACCGTGGCTCTCAGCAATGTCGATAATCTGACCATCTATACCGAGATCAACGGGCGTCCTGCCGATCACTGGAATACCGCCGATTTACAACGTAACGCCGCGCAGTTGCTGAGCGCCCTGAGCGAATTTGCCACACTGAATCCAGGCGATGCCATTCTGCTCGGCACGCCACAGGCGCGCGTGGAAATACAGCCAGGCGATCGCGTTCGTGTTCTCGCAGAAGGTTTCCCGCCGCTGGAAAATCCGGTAGTGGACGAACGTGAAGTGACCACGCGCAAGAGCTTCCCAACGCAGCCACACCCGCACGGCACGCTGTTTGCCCTCGGCCTGAACTACGCCGACCACGCCAGCGAACTGGAATTTAAGCCACCGGAAGAACCGCTGGTGTTCCTGAAAGCGCCAAATACCCTCACTGGCGATAACCAGACCTCCGTGCGTCCAAACAATATTGAATACATGCACTATGAAGCGGAGCTGGTGGTAGTTATTGGCAAACAGGCGCGTAGCGTCAGCGAAGCCGATGCCATGGATTATGTCGCGGGCTACACCGTGTGTAACGACTACGCCATTCGCGACTATCTGGAAAACTACTACCGCCCTAACCTGCGGGTAAAAAGCCGCGACGGACTGACGCCGATGCTTTCAACCATCGTGCCGAAAGAGGCGATCCCGGACCCGCATAATCTGACCCTTCGCACCTTCGTCAACGGCGAGTTACGCCAGCAAGGCACCACCGCCGATCTGATCTTCAGCGTGCCCTTCCTGATCGCCTACTTAAGCGAATTTATGACCCTGAATCCGGGCGACATGATCGCCACCGGCACACCAAAAGGCTTATCTGACGTGGTGCCTGGCGATGAAGTAGTGGTGGAAGTAGAAGGCGTGGGCCGCCTGGTGAACCGAATTGTGAGTGAGGATACAGCGAAATGAAAAAAGTAAATCATTGGATCAACGGCAAAAATGTCGCAGGTAACGACTACTTCCAGACCACCAATCCGGCAACGGGTGAAGTGCTGGCGGATGTGGCCTCTGGCGGTGAAGCGGAGATCAATCAGGCGGTAGCGGCAGCGAAAGAGGCGTTCCCGAAATGGGCCAATCTGCCGATGAAAGAGCGTGCGCGCCTGATGCGCCGTCTGGGCGATCTGATCGACCAGAACGTGCCTGAGATCGCCGCGATGGAAACCGCCGACACGGGCCTGCCAATCCATCAGACCAAAAATGTGTTGATCCCACGCGCTTCCCACAACTTTGAATTTTTCGCGGAAGTCTGCCAGCAGATGAACGGCAAGACTTATCCGGTCGACGACAAGATGCTCAACTACACGCTGGTGCAGCCGGTAGGCGTTTGTGCACTGGTGTCACCGTGGAACGTGCCGTTTATGACCGCCACCTGGAAGGTCGCGCCGTGTCTGGCGCTGGGCAATACCGCGGTACTGAAAATGTCGGAACTCTCCCCGCTGACCGCTGACCGCCTGGGTGAGCTGGCGCTGGAAGCTGGTATTCCGGCGGGCGTGCTGAACGTGGTACAGGGCTACGGCGCAACCGCAGGCGATGCGCTGGTCCGTCATCATGACGTGCGTGCCGTGTCGTTCACCGGCGGTACGGCGACCGGGCGCAACATCATGAAAAACGCCGGGCTGAAAAAATACTCCATGGAACTGGGCGGTAAATCGCCGGTGCTGATTTTTGAAGATGCTGATATTGAACGCGCGCTGGACGCCGCCCTGTTCACCATCTTCTCGATCAACGGCGAACGCTGCACCGCCGGTTCGCGCATCTTTATTCAGCAAAGCATCTACCCGGAATTCGTTAAACGCTTTGCCGAACGCGCCAACCGTCTGCGCGTGGGCGATCCGAACGATCCGAATACCCAGGTTGGCGCGCTTATCAGCCAGCAGCACTGGGAAAAAGTCTCCGGCTATATCCGTCTCGGCATTGAAGAAGGCGCAACCCTGCTGGCGGGCGGCCCGGATAAACCGTCCGACCTGCCTGCGCACCTGAAAGGCGGCAACTTCCTGCGCCCAACCGTGCTGGCAGACGTTGATAACCGTATGCGCGTCGCCCAGGAAGAGATTTTCGGGCCGGTCGCCTGCCTGCTGCCGTTTAAAGACGAAGCCGAAGGCTTACGTCTGGCAAACGACGTGGAGTACGGCCTCGCGTCGTACATCTGGACACAGGATGTCAGCAAAGTGTTACGCCTGGCGCGTGGCATTGAAGCTGGCATGGTGTTCGTCAACACCCAGAACGTGCGTGACCTGCGCCAGCCATTTGGCGGCGTAAAAGCCTCCGGCACCGGGCGTGAAGGCGGTGAGTACAGCTTCGAAGTGTTCGCGGAAATGAAGAACGTCTGCATTTCCATGGGCGACCATCCAATTCCGAAATGGGGAGTCTGATATGGGTAAGTTAGCGTTAGCCGCCAAGATCACGCACGTACCGTCGATGTATCTCTCTGAACTGCCAGGGAAAAACCACGGTTGCCGCCAGGGCGCGATCGACGGGCATAAAGAGATCAGCAAGCGTTGCCGGGAAATGGGCGTCGATACCATTATCGTTTTCGATACCCACTGGCTGGTCAACAGTGCTTATCACATCAACTGTGCAGACCATTTTGAAGGCGTCTACACCAGCAACGAGCTGCCGCATTTTATCCGCGATATGACCTACAACTACGAGGGCAACCCGGAGTTGGGGCAGCTTATTGCCGATGAAGCCTTAAAGCTCGGCGTGCGGGCAAAAGCGCACAACATTCCCAGCCTGAAACTGGAATACGGCACGCTGGTGCCAATGCGCTACATGAATGAAGACAAGCACTTCAAAGTGGTTTCCATTTCAGCTTTCTGCACTGTTCACGATTTTGCCGACAGCCGCAAGCTGGGCGAGGCGATTCTGAAAGCGATCGAACAGTACGACGGCACCGTGGCGGTCCTTGCCAGCGGTTCGTTATCGCACCGCTTTATTGACGATCAGCGAGCGGAAGAAGGGATGAACAGCTACACCCGCGAGTTCGACCGCCAGATGGACGAGCGTGTGGTGAAGCTGTGGCGCGAAGGCCAGTTCAAAGAGTTCTGCAATATGCTGCCGGAGTACGCCGACTACTGCTACGGCGAAGGCAATATGCACGACACGGTGATGCTGCTGGGGATGCTCGGCTGGGATAAATACGACGGCAAGGTGGAGTTTATCACCGAGCTATTCCCAAGCTCTGGCACCGGTCAGGTTAACGCTGTTTTCCCGCTTCCCGCGTAAGGACGTTTTATGCCGCACTTTATCGTGGAATGTACTGAAAATATTCGTGAAGAAGCCCGCTTACCTGAGCTGTTTGCCAGTGTTAACACTGCACTGGCGGCAACGGGGATTTTTCCGCTTGGGGGAATACGTAGCCGGGCGCACTGGATCGATACCTGGCAAATGGCTGATGGCAAGCACGATTACGCCTTTGTGCATATGACGCTAAAAATCGGCAGCGGGCGCAGCCTGGAAAGCCGTCAGGAAGTGGGCGAAATGCTGTTTGATCTGATTAAAACGCACTTCGCCTCACTGATGGAGAGCCGTTACCTGGCGCTTTCATTTGAGATTGCAGAGCTGCACCCGACGCTGAATTTTAAACAAAACAACGTGCACGCGTTGTTTAAATAAATTTGCACCAGCTTCCAGGCCGGATGATAAGGCGCAGCCGCATCCGGCAATGCCACAGGATATCGCTATGTTCGATAAACACACCCACACCCTGATCGCCCAGCGTCTGGATCAGGCAGAAAAACAGCGCGAACAGATCCGCGCGATCTCGCTGGATTACCCGGAGATCACCATCGAAGACGCTTACGCGGTGCAGCGTGAATGGGTTCGACTGAAAATCGCCGAAGGTCGCACGCTGAAAGGCCACAAAATCGGCCTGACCTCGAAAGCGATGCAGGCCAGCTCACAAATCAGCGAGCCGGATTACGGTGCCCTGCTGGATGACATGTTCTTCCACGATGGCAGCGATATCCCGACCGATCGCTTTATCGTGCCGCGCATTGAAGTGGAGCTGGCTTTCGTGCTGGCAAAACCGCTGCGTGGACCAAACTGCACGCTTTTCGACGTCTACAACGCCACGGACTACGTGATCCCGGCGCTGGAGCTGATCGACGCTCGCTGCCACAACATCGATCCGGAAACCCAGCGCCCGCGCAAAGTGTTCGACACCATTTCTGATAACGCCGCCAACGCCGGGGTGATCCTCGGTGGTCGTCCCATTAAGCCCGATGAGTTGGATCTGCGTTGGATCTCCGCCCTGATGTATCGCAATGGCGTGATTGAAGAAACCGGCGTCGCCGCTGGTGTGCTAAATCATCCGGCAAACGGCGTGGCCTGGCTGGCGAACAAACTCGCACCGTATGACGTACAACTGGAAGCCGGGCAAATCATTCTCGGCGGTTCGTTCACCCGCCCGGTTCCGGCGCGTAAGGGCGACACCTTCCACGTCGATTACGGCAACATGGGCTCCATTAGCTGCCGCTTTGTTTAAGGAGAGAACGATGGAAAACAGTTTTAAAGCGGCGCTGAAAGCAGGCCGCCCGCAGATCGGATTATGGCTGGGGCTGAGTAGCAGCTACAGCGCAGAGTTACTGGCCGGAGCAGGATTCGACTGGTTGTTGATCGACGGTGAGCACGCGCCGAATAACGTGCAAACCGTGCTCACCCAGCTACAGGCGATTGCGCCCTACCCCAGCCAGCCGGTAGTACGTCCGTCGTGGAACGATCCGGTGCAAATCAAACAACTGCTGGACGTCGGCACACAAACCTTGCTGGTGCCGATGGTACAAAACGCTGACGAAGCCCGTGAAGCGGTACGCGCCACCCGTTATCCCCCCGCCGGTATTCGCGGTGTGGGCAGTGCGCTGGCCCGCGCCTCGCGCTGGAATCGTATTCCTGATTACCTGCAAAAAGCCAACGATCAAATGTGCGTGCTGGTGCAGATCGAAACGCGTGAGGCAATGAAGAACTTACCGCAGATTCTGGACGTGGAAGGCGTCGACGGCGTGTTTATCGGCCCGGCGGATCTGAGCGCCGATATGGGTTATGCCGGTAATCCGCAGCACCCGGAAGTACAGGCCGCCATTGAGCAGGCGATCGTGCAGATCCGTGAATCGGGCAAAGCGCCGGGGATCCTGATCGCCAATGAGCAACTGGCAAAACGCTATCTGGAACTGGGCGCGCTGTTTGTCGCCGTCGGCGTTGACACCACCCTGCTCGCCCGCGCCGCTGAAGCGCTGGCAGCACGGTTTGGTGCGCAGGCCACCGCCGTGAAGCCCGGCGTGTATTAATGCCGGATGCGCTGCACTTATCCGGCCTACACTCGCACCAAACCGTAGGCCGGATAAGGCGTTTACGCCGCATCCGGCAAAAAGCCGTACCAAATCGCGGACCGGATAAGGCGTTTGTGCGCATCCGCCATAAACCTTGTCGTACCCTACAAAAATCCCATTAGAGGAAGAAAAATGAGCGACACCTCACCTGCCATACCGGAGAGTATCGATCCGGCGAATCAGCATAAAGCGCTGACTGCCGGACAACAGGCGGTTATTAAGAAGCTATTTCGCCGCCTGATCGTCTTTCTGTTCGTGCTGTTTATCTTCTCGTTCCTTGATCGCATCAACATCGGCTTTGCCGGACTCACGATGGGACGCGACCTCGGTCTGAGCGCCACCATGTTTGGCCTCGCTACCACCCTGTTCTATGCCGCTTATGTCATCTTCGGCATTCCCAGCAACATTATGCTGAGTATTGTCGGTGCGCGGCGCTGGATCGCCACCATCATGGTGCTCTGGGGCATCGCCTCTACTGCCACCATGTTTGCCACTGGCCCCACCAGCTTGTACGTACTGCGTATACTGGTTGGCATTACCGAAGCCGGCTTTCTGCCTGGTATTCTGCTGTATTTAACCTTCTGGTTTCCGGCCTATTTCCGCGCCCGTGCCAACGCCTTGTTTATGGTAGCAATGCCGGTAACGACAGCGTTGGGCTCGATCGTTTCCGGCTACATTTTGTCGCTGGATGGCGTCATGGCATTAAAAGGCTGGCAGTGGCTGTTTTTGCTGGAAGGCTTCCCGTCGGTATTACTCGGCGTCATGGTGTGGTTCTGGCTTGATGACTCACCGGACAAAGCTAAGTGGCTGACGAAAGAAGACAAAAAATGCCTGCAAGAGATGATGGATAACGATCGTCTGACGCTGGTTCAGCCAGAGGGAGCCATCAGCCACCACGCCATGCAACAACGCAGTATGTGGCGGGAGATCTTCACTCCGGTGGTGATGATGTATACCCTAGCGTATTTCTGCCTGACCAACACACTTAGTGCGATCAGCATCTGGACACCGCAGATCCTGCAAAGTTTTAATCAGGGCAGCAGTAATATCACCATCGGCCTGCTGGCCGCCGTACCGCAGATTTGTACCATTCTCGGGATGGTCTACTGGAGCCGTCACTCAGATCGCCGCCAGGAACGAAGGCATCACACCGCCCTTCCTTATTTGTTCGCTGCCGCAGGTTGGTTACTGGCTTCGGCAACTGATCACAACATGATCCAGATGCTGGGGATCATTATGGCTTCGACCGGATCATTCAGCGCAATGGCGATTTTCTGGACAACACCGGATCAGTCCATCAGCCTGCGGGCACGAGCGATCGGTATTGCGGTGATCAACGCCACTGGCAACATTGGTTCAGCGTTAAGTCCGTTTATGATCGGCTGGTTGAAAGATTTGACCGGCAGCTTTAACAGTGGATTGTGGTTTGTTGCCGCGCTGCTGGTGATTGGTGCGGGGATTATCTGGGCGATTCCAATGCAGTCCTCCCGTCCGCGAGCGACCCCGTAAGGAACGACGATGTGTGACCGTCAGATTGCCAATATTGATATCAGCAAAGAGTACGATGAAAGCCTGGGCACGGACGATGTGCATTATCAGTCGTTCGCCCGCATGGCGGCCTTTTTTGGCCGCCATATGCTGCCACATCGCCACGAACAGTACTTTCAGATGCATTTCCTCAATAGCGGACAGATTGAGCTACAGCTTGACGATCATCGCTACTCGGTGGAAGCGCCCCTGTTTGTCCTGACGCCGCCGTCAGTACCTCATGCGTTTATTACGGAGTCTGATGCTGACGGTCATGTATTGACGGTACGGGAAGATCTGATCTGGCCCCTGCTGGAAGTTCTTTATCCGGGCACTCGGGAAACCTTCGGCCTGCCGGGGATTTGCCTGTCACTGGCAGATAAACCCGACGAACTGGCGGCGCTGGAACACTATTGGCAACTGATAGAGCGGGAATCGGTAGAACAACTGCCTGGACGGGAACACACCCTGACGTTACTGGCACAGGCAGTGTTCACCCTACTGCTGCGTAACGCAAAACTCGACGACCATGCCGCCAGCGGAATGCGCGGAGAATTAAAACTGTTCCAGCGTTTTCATATGCTTATTGAAAGCCATTTTCATCAGCACTGGACAGTACCGGATTACGCTAACGAACTGCATATCACCGAATCACGCCTCACGGACATCTGCCGCCGCTTTGCCAACCGTCCGCCAAAACGGTTGATTTTCGACAGGCAGCTACGAGAAGCCAAGCGGCTGCTGCTGTTTTCTGATAACGCCGTGAACAATATTGCCTGGCAACTCGGTTTTAAGGATCCGGCTTATTTTGCGCGCTTTTTTAATCGCTTAGTCGGTTGCTCGCCCAGTGCTTATCGTGCCAAAAAAGTACCTGTGACGTGAAATTCCCTTAGCCTTAACGGGAAACCAGGCACCACCTGCTATTCCCCTTTCTTCGCCTGGAGCAAGGGGATTTAGTAACGTTAAAAATCGCTAAAAGCGACCTCGATCACAAAACCGTACCCGACCTGAAAAGTACCAGCCATTGTCCCAAAAGTGTCTTCCCGTAATCGCCCCTGCAAGCTTCAATTGAATAACAAAAACAACACACAAAATTAACAATCGTATTCCGATTAATACTGTAGAGGTCGACATGAAACCAGAAGATTTCCGCGCCAGTACCCAACGTCCGTTCACCGGGGAAGAGTATCTGAAAAGCCTGCAGGATGGTCGCGAGATCTATATCTATGGCGAGCGAGTGAAAGACGTCACCACTCATCCGGCATTTCGTAATGCGGCAGCGTCTGTTGCCCAACTGTACGACGCGCTACACAAACCGGAGATGCAGGACTCTCTGTGCTGGAACACCGACACCGGTAGCGGCGGCTATACCCATAAATTCTTCCGCGTGGCGAAAAGTGCCGACGACCTGCGCCAGCAACGCGACGCCATCGCTGAGTGGTCACGCCTGAGCTATGGCTGGATGGGCCGTACCCCAGACTACAAAGCCGCTTTCGGTTGCGCACTGGGCGCGAATCCGGGCTTTTACGGTCAGTTCGAGCAGAACGCCCGTAACTGGTATACCCGTATTCAGGAAACTGGCCTCTACTTTAACCACGCGATTGTTAACCCACCGATCGATCGTCATTTGCCGACCGATAAAGTGAAAGACGTTTACATCAAGCTGGAAAAAGAGACTGACGCCGGGATTATCGTCAGCGGTGCGAAAGTGGTTGCCACCAACTCGGCGCTGACTCACTACAACATGATTGGCTTCGGCTCGGCACAAGTGATGGGCGAAAACCCGGACTTCGCACTGATGTTCGTTGCGCCAATGGATGCCGATGGCGTGAAATTAATCTCCCGCGCCTCTTATGAGATGGTCGCGGGTGCTACCGGCTCGCCGTACGACTACCCGCTCTCCAGCCGCTTTGATGAGAATGATGCGATTCTGGTGATGGATAACGTGCTGATCCCATGGGAAAACGTACTGATCTACCGCGATTTCGATCGCTGCCGTCGCTGGACAATGGAAGGCGGTTTTGCCCGTATGTATCCGCTGCAAGCCTGTGTGCGCCTGGCAGTGAAACTCGACTTCATTACAGCACTGCTGAAAAAATCACTCGAATGTACCGGCACCCTGGAGTTCCGTGGTGTACAGGCCGATCTCGGTGAAGTGGTGGCGTGGCGCAACACCTTCTGGGCATTGAGTGACTCGATGTGTTCTGAAGCGACGCCGTGGGTCAACGGGGCTTATTTACCGGATCATGCCGCACTGCAAACCTATCGCGTACTGGCACCAATGGCCTACGCGAAGATCAAAAACATTATCGAACGCAACGTTACCAGTGGCCTGATCTATCTCCCTTCCAGTGCCCGTGACCTGAACAATCCGCAGATCGACCAGTATCTGGCGAAGTATGTGCGCGGTTCGAATGGTATGGATCACGTCCAGCGCATCAAGATCCTCAAACTGATGTGGGACGCCATTGGCAGCGAGTTTGGTGGTCGCCACGAACTGTATGAAATCAACTACTCCGGTAGCCAGGATGAGATTCGCCTACAGTGTCTGCGCCAGGCACAAAGCTCCGGCAATATGGACAAGATGATGGCGATGGTTGATCGCTGCCTGTCGGAATACGACCAGAACGGCTGGACTGTGCCGCACTTGCACAACAACGACGATATCAACATGCTGGATAAGCTGCTGAAATAACGCAGCAGGAGGTTAAGATGCAATTAGATGAACAGCGCCTGCGCTTTCGTGACGCGATGGCCAGCCTGTCGGCAGCGGTAAATATTATCACCACCGAGGGCGACGCCGGACAATGCGGGATTACGGCAACGGCCGTCTGCTCGGTCACGGATACACCACCATCGCTGATGGTGTGCATTAACGCCAACAGTGCGATGAACCCGGTTTTTCAGGGCAACGGTAAGTTGTGCGTCAACGTCCTCAACCATGAGCAGGAACTGATGGCACGCCACTTCGCGGGCATGACAGGCATGGCGATGGAAGAGCGTTTTAGCCTCTCATGCTGGCAAAAAGGTCCGCTGGCGCAGCCGGTGCTGAAAGGTTCGCTGGCCAGTCTTGAAGGTGAGATCCGCGATGTGCAGGCAATTGGCACACATCTGGTGTATCTGGTGGAGATTAAAAACATCATCCTCAGTGCAGAAGGTCACGGACTTATCTACTTTAAACGCCGTTTCCATCCGGTGATGCTGGAAATGGAAGCTGCGATTTAAGCTCCAGCCCCTTCACGCATTCGTCGAAGGGGCATTTTTATTGTGATCTCAATCACATATCCACCCGATGAATAATTCTTGCCCAACCGCTCACCGCCATTCCTGACCGCTTACGTCCCTAAAATAACCACTCAGTTATTTACCTTACTTTACGCGCGCGTAACTCTGGCAACATCACTGCAGGATAGCGGTCAATTTACCTCCTCAAACGCAACGCAAACCTAGAACGGCTTCGGCCTATGATTAACAAATTACTCTATGAATTTTGGTTTGCAGGAAGGCAGCAAGTGAGTGAATCCCCGGGAGCTTACAACAGTAAGTGACAGGGGTGAACGAACGCAACTGCCGCACCTGTAAGCCAAAAGACGACGAGTAAAATGCCAGGTTTTACTATGGATACGAAAAAACTATTCAAGCACATACCCTGGGTGATTCTCGGAATCATCGGTGCATTCTGCCTCGCGGTAGTTGCATTACGTCGGGGGGAGCACGTCAGCGCCCTGTGGATCGTGGTCGCCTCTGTGTCGGTGTATCTGGTGGCGTATCGCTACTACAGTCTGTACATCGCCCAGAAGGTGATGAAACTCGACCCCACGCGCGCGACGCCTGCGGTTATTAACAACGACGGTCTGAACTACGTTCCGACCAACCGTTACGTGTTGTTTGGTCACCACTTCGCCGCTATCGCCGGTGCTGGTCCGCTGGTCGGTCCGGTTCTCGCCGCACAGATGGGCTACCTGCCTGGCACGCTGTGGCTGCTGGCGGGGGTAGTGCTGGCCGGTGCGGTACAGGACTTTATGGTGCTGTTTATCTCCTCTCGCCGTAACGGCGCATCTCTCGGTGAGATGATCAAAGAAGAGATGGGGCCAGTACCGGGGACTATCGCGCTGTTTGGCTGTTTCTTAATCATGATCATCATCCTTGCCGTCCTGGCGCTGATTGTGGTTAAAGCCCTGGCCGAAAGTCCGTGGGGTGTCTTCACCGTTTGCTCAACCGTACCGATTGCGCTGTTTATGGGTATCTACATGCGCTTTATCCGTCCGGGGCGTGTGGGTGAAGTCTCTGTCATTGGTATCGTGCTGCTGGTTGCCTCTATCTACTTCGGTGGCGTGATTGCTCACGATCCGTACTGGGGTCCGGCACTGACCTTTAAAGACACCACCATTACCTTCGCGCTGATTGGCTATGCGTTTGTTTCCGCATTGCTGCCGGTGTGGCTGATCCTCGCACCGCGCGACTATCTGGCAACCTTCCTGAAAATCGGCGTTATCGTCGGCCTGGCGCTGGGTATCGTGGTGCTGAACCCGGAACTGAAAATGCCTGCGATGACCCAGTACATTGACGGTACTGGCCCGCTGTGGAAAGGTGCTCTGTTCCCGTTCTTGTTCATTACCATCGCCTGTGGTGCGGTATCTGGCTTCCACGCACTGATCTCTTCCGGTACGACGCCGAAACTGCTGGCTAATGAAACCGACGCGCGTTTCATTGGCTACGGCGCAATGCTGATGGAGTCCTTCGTGGCGATTATGGCGCTGGTTGCTGCGTCCATCATCGAACCGGGTCTTTACTTCGCGATGAACACCCCGCCTGCTGGCCTTGGCATCACCATGCCTAACCTGCATGAAATGGGTGGCGAGAACGCGCCGATCATCATGGCGCAGCTGAAAGACGTTACCGCACACGCGGCAGCGACCGTCAGCTCCTGGGGCTTCGTGATTTCGCCAGAGCAGATCCTGCAAACCGCGAAAGACATTGGTGAGCCTTCTGTCCTGAACCGTGCAGGTGGTGCGCCAACGCTGGCGGTAGGTATCGCTCACGTGTTCCACAAAGTGCTGCCGATGGCTGACATGGGCTTCTGGTATCACTTCGGTATTCTGTTCGAAGCCCTGTTCATCCTGACCGCGCTGGATGCGGGTACTCGTTCTGGCCGCTTTATGCTGCAAGACCTGCTGGGTAACTTCATCCCGTTCCTGAAAAAAACCGACTCTCTGGTTGCCGGTATCATCGGTACTGCGGGCTGTGTGGGTCTGTGGGGCTACCTGCTGTATCAGGGCGTGGTCGATCCGCTGGGCGGCGTTAAGAGCCTGTGGCCGCTGTTCGGTATTTCCAACCAGATGCTGGCAGCCGTAGCGCTGGTACTGGGCACCGTTGTGCTGATTAAGATGAAGCGCACCCAATACATCTGGGTAACTGTTGTTCCGGCTGTATGGCTGCTTATCTGCACCACCTGGGCGCTGGGCCTGAAACTGTTCAGCACCAACCCGCAGATGGAAGGCTTCTTCTACATGGCAAGCCAGTACAAAGAGAAGATTGCTAACGGTACTGACCTGACGGCGCAGCAGATTGCCAACATGAACCACATCGTTGTAAACAACTACACCAACGCAGGCCTGAGTATTCTGTTCCTGATTGTGGTGTACAGCATCATCTTCTACGGTTTCAAAACCTGGCTTGCGGTGCGTAACAGCGACAAACGTACTGACAAAGAAACTCCGTACGTTCCAATCCCGGAAGGCGGCGTGAAGATCTCTTCGCACCACTAACCGTGTTTAGCCCCGCTTCGGCGGGGCTTTGTTCTTATCAGAGTGAACTATGTTTGGTAACTTAGGACAGGCAAAAAAATATCTCGGCCAGGCGGCGAAGATGTTGATTGGCATTCCAGACTATGACAACTACGTCGAGCATATGAAGACCAACCATCCCGACAAGCCGTACATGAGCTATGAAGAATTCTTCCGCGAACGCCAGAACGCACGCTACGGCGGCGATGGTAAAGGCGGTATGCGCTGTTGTTAATGGAGAGAGCATGAACCCGATTGCAGTTACCCTACTCACCGGTTTTTTAGGCGCGGGCAAAACCACCCTGCTGCGCCATATTCTTAATGAACAACACGGCTACAAGATTGCCGTGATTGAAAACGAATTCGGCGAAGTCTCCGTTGATGATCAATTGATTGGTGATCGCGCAACGCAGATCAAAACGCTGACCAACGGCTGCATCTGCTGTTCGCGCTCCAACGAGCTGGAGGACGCGCTACTCGACCTGCTGGATAATCTCGACAAGGGCAATATTCAGTTCGATCGTCTGGTCATTGAATGCACCGGCATGGCCGATCCTGGCCCGATTATTCAAACCTTTTTCTCCCATGAGATTTTATGCCAGCGCTACCTGCTGGACGGCGTGATTGCGCTGGTGGATGCGGTACATGCCGATGAGCAGATGAACCAGTTCACCATCGCCCAGTCCCAGGTGGGCTACGCCGACCGTATTCTGCTGACTAAAACCGACGTCGCAGGCGAAGCAGAAAAACTGCGTGAACGTCTGGCACGCATCAACGCCCGTGCACCGGTCTACACCGTCACCCACGGCGACATCGACCTGGGTCTGCTGTTCAACACCAACGGTTTTATGCTGGAAGAAAACGTCGTCAGCACCAAACCGCGTTTCCATTTTATCGCGGACAAACAAAACGATATTTCGTCGATTGTGGTGGAACTGGATTACCCGGTAGATATCAGCGAAGTTTCCCGGGTGATGGAAAACCTGCTGCTGGAATCGGCGGATAAACTGCTGCGTTACAAAGGGATGCTGTGGATTGACGGCGAACCTAACCGCCTGCTGTTCCAGGGCGTCCAGCGCCTCTACAGCGCCGACTGGGACAGGCCATGGGGCGATGAAAAACCGCATAGCACGATGGTGTTTATCGGGATTCAGTTGCCGGAGGATGAGATTCGGGCGGCGTTTGCGGGACTCAAAAAGTAACCAGCCCTCCAACATCACAATACCTGAGACTTTATCACCCTCATATTCCTCCAGAATATGAGGGCATTCGGGCTTAATTATCTCTGAACGTGCAACACTTCCTGCGACTCCTTATGCGCCTCCACATCCTGCTTCGTTAACCAGAGCGACTTACGACCAAAATTTTCGTACATTTTCAGCTGATCTTCATAGTGCTTATCAACTGTTCCATCGGGAGCAATAAACCCACTCTGACCGGGTGCGACCACATCCCAGGCAAGCACAGGACGATCGCTTGTCGTTGGTGAGAAAACAATCATATCGTTTTCTGTTCCACGGTTTTGATACTCCGCCTGATGACGCGTTTCTTCCGCTGCGGCCTGCGGTACACCAAAGAAATTATTTGCCCGGAACGTTAAGGCCATTGCAGGTGTTTTCCAGTTACTCACATTATTGCCATAGCGTTTGGAAAGAGTCTCCCAGGTATCTTCCAGCGCAGCCAACACAACCTCCTGCTGTGGTTTCCCAGCAAACAGATCAACCGCTTGTGGGATTGGTGATTTGTCTCCCTGCACCGCCTCATACAAAATTTTTGCTCCAACACTTATATTCAGCGAACCAGTTGGGCCGTCCTGGGTTGTTTCGTAGCCACTGGCGCTGTACCACTTATCAAATGGCATAGGTACGGCAGCCACTACGGTACGCTTCAACATACTGGTCAGCCAAACGTTCAGGATGGCAGAGCCTGGCTGCTGCCAGGTTTTACCATCATCATTAAGCAAATTGATGCCATCCCAACGTGTTAATGTATCCACCAACTGACGGCGCGGATCGCTCTGTGTCAAACCAGATGTCGCTGCTTGCAGAGTAGGTAAAAAAAGCCTCAGGTTAAGATCCTGACGACTGGTTTGGCGAATAACATCCCATGCCTGATCAGCAGTTAAGCGTGGCTTTTGCTCAAGCAGTCGGTCGATCTCCGTAACGCGATCTGCCCCCCCCACAAAAAGGCAAACAGATCCGAAGCGGGATAATCATTTTGGGGAGAATTGTTCCAGTTAGCAATATATCCCGACAGGGGGTTATACACCTTAGGGTTCATTTCAAAAGGCAATAGCCCTTTCCAGTCCCATTTTCCCGTACCAGGAACGGGTAATCGCGGATCATGGCCTGATTGACGATCTGGATAAGCACCAGTATGAACATAACCAATATTGCCGTTTACATCAGCATAGTACCAGTTGATGGTCAGTGCTTGTTTCGCTGCCTGCTGTGTCCACTCCTGCCAATTTTTGGCCTTCATCTGATGAGTCCAGGCCAGCAAAGACGCCACCTCTTTACCATCCCATGCGCGGGATTTAGCGTAAGCCGTTTGTGTCGTCTGGTCAGTTTGGAGAATGTTGCCATGCACCGTACGCCAGACAGTAAAGGTCTCTGCCTGACCATTTTTCACCGTAATGGTTTCCTCACGGCTTAACATTTTCACCCACTTACCATTATGCAAGTAGTAGCCTGGTTTCTCTGCCGACAGCCGTTCAGCAAAAATATCGACATCATCGCCGAAACCTGCCGTTGATCCCCAGGAAATCACACCATTATGACCAAAAACCAGCCCAGGATAGGCAAATGGTGTATTGCCAGTGACATCATAACCAGCACCGTGCAGACCAATACCATAAGTATACGCAGGCGCATACCAGCCAAACTGCGGACCATTTACCATGATTGCTTTCGCATCCTGGGCTTTGCTTTTGCCGATCACCCACATATTGCTGGTCGTTGGATACCCCGCCAGACCATTGGCACCACCCTGTGCAAATTGTGCAGCAATAGTTTCCCGGTTCTTCCCTGCTGTTAACGCCAGCAGTGCGCCATCCGCCCCTTTTGCTGGTCGGTCAAGCATTGGTGCAGGTAAATCGTAGCGTGGCAACAGAGCTGCTGTTTGCGAGTTTTGCTGATTAAATTTAAGTGGGTAGCTACTCTCTTGTACGGCAATAGTGGTTGGCGCTGATGGGTTTACCAGCCATTTCAACTGATTAAATACCGCCATGCCTTGTGATACACCATATTTATCTTTTAAAGCCGTTAGCAGTGCCAGATTATCAATTTCGCTAGTGCTATCAGAGAAGCGGTTTGCCATGGTGCCCACAAATATCATCGCGACATCAAACGGTTCCCAGCGCTTAGGAGTAAAGCCAAATGTATTAAACTGTTTTGGTAAGAGCGTCTCTGGATTGGTATTTACCTTATCAATCCAGGCATTCATTCCATCAGCGTAGCCTTGCAGAATGGACATATCCTCTGGGGAAAGGGCAGCAATTTGCGCCCGGATAGCATCCGGCCAGTAGTTACGACGGATATCTTTATCAAATTTCACAAAATCTTTGCCAAGCACTTCCGCGACAGTCCCTTGAGTACTGCGACGTGCCATTTCCATCTGAAAAAGGCGATCTTGTGCTACTACATAGCCATAGCCATAAAATAGGTGCCATGTATCATTGGCATAAATATGCGGCATGCCGTATTCATCGCGAACAATCTTTATCTCACTTGACGACTGCTCAGCCAGTGCAGGTAAGCTCCAATAATACATCAGGGAAGCAGTAACACAGTTCACGATCATACGATTTCTATTTTTCATTGTATCCTCTGGCAGGTGTATAATTAGCGAATTGATACTAGCAACGAAGCTTCGGTTATCTATTTGCAGAGAATTGTTTCATTATGAACTGTGAGCGCGATAACTAATTTTTGATACAAAAATTTCATTAATGTGATCTAAAACGAATCGCTTTATTCACCGCTGATGATTTTGTTCTATTCCTTTTTGTGACAGATCCCCCGGACGCATAGATGATGACCCCCAGAGAGACAGCTCAGGTCATTATCTGTATGTAAATCAGAAAAATATGTTGTAAACGACTTTTATGGTTGGATTTTGTAGCAATTTTGAATGCAGACAGGCAGCATTTGCCAACACGCCGCCCATAGTTCACTCCACATCCTCCCTGCGTAACCCGATATCCCTCAACCGTTCATCACTCATCTGCTGTAACACCCGTCGGGCCTGCATTTGCCGCCGCCAACGCCTCACCGCCTGCCAGAGTTGCACAAGTCTGATAAACGGCGTTTTGGCTTTGTTTTCGTGAAATTCCATCTGCTGCCTCCTCATCTTTCAGAGGCTTCATCATCCGTCTTCTGGCAGTTCACAATACAGATGCAAATATTAGTTTTATTTAACATACAGACAGGTTAAAACAGCATCTGCATCCGGTTTTTTAGCCTCATCTGTACCGGTTTTTCTTTCTGTATGGGCCAAATAAGGAATACAGCATGACGCGTTATCAACATCTGGCGACTCTACTTGCCGAGCGGATTGAGCAAGGGCTGTATCGTCACGGGGAGAAATTGCCGTCGGTGCGCAGCTTAAGTCAGGAGCACGGCATCAGCATCAGCACCGTGCAGCAGGCGTACCAGACGCTGGAGACGATGAAGTTCATCACTCCGCAGCCGCGTTCGGGTTATTTTGTCGCACAACGTAAAGCCCAGCCGCCTGTACCGCCGATGACGCGTCCGGTGCAGCGCCCGGTGGAAATTACCCAGTGGGATCAGGTGCTGGATATGCTGGAGGCGCATAGCGACAATTCCATTGTTCCGTTAAGCAAAAGCACGCCGGATGTCGAAACGCCCAGCCTGAAACCACTCTGGCGTGAGCTAAGCCGGGTGGTGCAGCATAATCTACAAACCGTGCTCGGTTATGACTTGTTAGCCGGTCAGCGAGTGTTGCGGGAGCAGATTGCCCGCCTGATGCTCGACAGCGGCTCGGTGGTCACCGCCGATGACATCATCATCACCAGCGGCTGCCATAACTCGATGTCGCTGGCGTTAATGGCGGTGTGTAAACCGGGCGATATTGTCGCGGTCGAATCTCCCTGTTATTACGGTTCGATGCAGATGCTGCGAGGCATGGGCGTGAAAGTGATTGAAATCCCAACCGATCCAGAAACTGGCATCAGCGTTGAAGCACTGGAACTGGCGCTGGAACAGTGGCCGATTAAAGGCATCATTCTGGTGCCAAACTGTAATAATCCGCTGGGATTTATTATGCCGGACGCACGCAAACGGGCCGTTCTCTCTCTCGCTCAGCGTCATGATATTGTGATTTTTGAAGATGATGTCTACGGCGAACTGGCAACGGAGTATCCGCGCCCGCGGACCATCCATTCATGGGATATCGACGGGCGAGTGCTGTTGTGCAGCTCGTTCAGTAAAAGTATTGCTCCAGGCCTGCGCGTGGGTTGGGTCGCACCGGGGCGTTATCACGATAAACTGATGCATATGAAATACGCCATCAGCAGCTTTAATGTGCCGTCCACGCAAATGGCGGCGGCAACGTTTGTGTTGGAAGGCCACTATCATCGCCATATCCGGCGGATGCGGCAGACTTATCAGCGCAATCTGGCGCTTTATACCTGCTGGATACGGGAATATTTTCCCTGCGAAATCTGTATTACGCGCCCGAAAGGCGGATTTTTACTGTGGATCGAATTGCCTGAACAGGTCGATATGGTCTGCGTCGCGCGGCAGCTGTACCGCATGAAAATCCAGGTGGCGGCAGGCTCGATTTTCTCGGCTTCCGGCAAATACCGTAATTGTCTGCGCATCAACTGCGCTTTGCCGCTCAGCGAAACCTATCGCGAAGCACTAAAGCAAATTGGCGATGCCGTGTATCGGGCAATGGAATAAATTCGAATTAGTGCCGAGGCCCCTGATTTACTCTCACGAATAACCTGTGACTCGTTTTATCTTTATAGCGACATCGCCACGTTCTGGCATGGCTTAGGCAAAGTGTGCTTCGTTCATGCCAGATGCCATGTGAACGCCTTACCAGGTCTACAAAATATTAAAAGTTCAATATATTTAATGGATTATGTAGACCTGATAAGCGTAGCGCATCAGGCTGCTTTGCGTTTGTCATCAGCCTCTGATTAGTACTCGATCCATGGTTCGCGCTTGCTTTCAGGCAAGGGCTGATCTAATGCCTGCATTTGCTCTGCCGAAAGTCCGGTATATCGTTGTATCCATTCAGGATCGGCCCCATTCTGCAACAACAATCGGAGGAGGCTCCGTTCCCCTTCTACTTTCCCTTCTTTCCTCCCCCTCTCCCTTCCCAACAGCCATCCATCATTATAAATTCGCTCTGCAATCGTCATTATTCGCTCCCTGTGTTGTGGCATTCGACGGGTAAGTTCGCTGATAAACTTCTTAAAACGCGCTTCATCGCCAGTCAGTAAAATGTAATTTAACAGCGCAGTTATCTGGCTGTCATTAGCACACTCTGTAACCAGTAATATTACCAGTTGATCGATAAGCCCCATCAGATCGCGCTGGCGAATATGCTTTTGGATCAACTCCAACAGGGCGACTCTGCGGTGCTGCACAATCTCGTCGTCTGGCACGACAGTGACATCCACCAGCGGGAACGCTGCGGTATAAAGCTTCCGTGCGGTGGTCGGGTCAGCAAATTCGTCCAGCCAGCACAGGGACCAGGGATAAGGACTACGGCTACCGTGATAAAACAGCATCGGGATGACCAGCGGTAGCGGCCGGCGTTTATCATGCTCGATATGGCGCTGCATCACCGCCATGGAATATCGCATCAGGCGAAAGGCCATATGGATATCCTCGCGGCTCTGATGTTCAATCACTACGTAAATATAACCATCACCTTCACGGGTCTTTACCGACCACAGAATATCGGAGTGTAGCGCCCGCAATTTTTCATCGACGAAGCTGGCGGATTCCAGTTTTAAGCTGTCGAGATCGCACAGTTCACGTAAATCTTTGGGTAAGTGGATCTCCATAAAATCCCGCGCGGTGTCAGGGTGCGTGAGAAAGGATTTAAATAATGCGTCATGCGGCGTGCTGGTTGTGAAGTTTGTCATGGCGATCCGTCACCTGTAGATAAGATGGCCCGACTGTAGCGACTAACAAAACCATTCTCACCCGGCAATTTCTCGTTCCCCGAGGCGCTTTCCAGGCTATTTTTGTTCCTCTGCAAACGATAAATTTTTCCGGAAACAGGCTCGCGTTTTACATTTCCTGTACCCGGCAGATATTCCCCTTTCCACCGCACTCTTTTGATTAACCGCAAATTTTAATTACACTTAAGGTGTATATTTTCTATGCAACCCATCAATTCAAGAGGGGTAATGTGCTGATGACTATTTGTAATCGTTATACATTCTGACCTGGAGTCAGAAGGTATTTCTCTGTCTGTGTGTTCACAGGCAGTGTGGTTGATTACATGAAATTCAGTACATTTGTCCTTCTCGCCTGCCTTTAGTCATTACCGACGGTATTGAATTTCGTTTTCCCCATTGGGGTTCTCCGGACAAGGAGTTGTTTGTTATGCCACGTTTTTTTGCCCGCCATGCCGCCACGCTGTTTTTCCCGATGGCGTTGATTTTGTATGACTTTGCTGCGTATCTGTCGACGGACCTGATCCAGCCAGGGATCATTAATGTGGTCCGTGATTTTAATGCCGATGTCAGTCTGGCCCCTGCTGCCGTCAGTCTCTATCTTGCTGGCGGTATGGCGTTACAGTGGCTGCTGGGGCCGCTTTCCGACAGAATTGGCCGCAGGCCGGTGCTGATTACCGGGGCGTTAATTTTTACCCTTGCCTGCGCCGCGACAATGTTCACCACGTCAATGACACAATTTCTTATCGCGCGTGCAATTCAGGGCACAAGTATCTGTTTTATTGCCACCGTTGGTTATGTCACGGTGCAGGAGGCGTTCGGACAGACAAAAGGGATCAAGTTGATGGCGATTATCACCTCCATCGTACTGATTGCGCCGATTATTGGCCCGCTTTCCGGCGCAGCTCTGATGCACTTTGTGCACTGGAAAGTCCTTTTTGCCATCATTGCGGTTATGGGTTTTATCTCATTTGTTGGCTTACTGCTGGCGATGCCAGAGACGGTGAAGCGCGGCGCGGTTCCATTTAGCGCCAAAAGCGTCTTGCGCGATTTTCGTAATGTCTTTTGCAATCGGCTGTTCCTCTTTGGCGCAGCAACCATCTCTTTAAGCTATATCCCAATGATGAGTTGGGTGGCTGTCTCGCCGGTGATCCTGATCGACGCAGGCGGCTTAACGACCTCGCAGTTCGCCTGGACACAGGTTCCGGTGTTCGGCGCGGTGATTGTCGCGAATGCCATCGTGGCGCGTTTCGTTAAAGATCCGACCGAACCGCGCTTTATCTGGCGTGCCGTACCCCTTCAACTGGTTGGCCTCGCACTGTTGATTATCGGCAATCTGCTGTCACCGCACGTCTGGCTGTGGTCGGTGCTGGGCACCAGTCTGTATGCTTTCGGGATTGGTTTGATTTTCCCGACCTTATTCCGCTTTACGCTGTTTTCCAATAACTTACCGAAAGGGACCGTCTCCGCATCGCTGAATATGGTGATCCTGATGGTGATGTCTGTCTCGGTCGAAATCGGCCGCTGGCTGTGGTTTAACGGCGGTCGCTTGCCGTTTCATCTGTTAGCCGTCGTGGCGGGCGTTATCGTCGTTTTCACCCTGGCAGGATTGCTCAATCGCGTGCGCCAACATCAGGCTGCCGAGCTGGCGGAGGAGCGGTGATTTTTGCGCGATCCTGCCGTCAGGCTCTATTCTTAACGTTATGAATAAACTCATTGAACTCAGACGCGCCAAAATGTTGGCGCTCTCTTTACTGCTTATCGCCGCTGCTACCTTTGTCGTTACGCTGTTTTTGCCGCCCAATTTTTGGGTGAGCGGCGTGAAGGCGATTGCTGAAGCGGCGATGGTCGGCGCGCTGGCGGACTGGTTTGCGGTGGTGGCGCTGTTTCGCCGCGTGCCGATTCCGATCATTTCTCGTCATACGGCGATTATCCCGCGTAATAAAGACCGGATTGGCGAAAATCTCGGTCAGTTCGTGCAGGAAAAATTTCTCGATACCCAGTCGCTGGTGGCATTGATTCGACGTCACGAACCGGCGTTGTTGATTGGCAACTGGTTTAGTCAGCCGGAGAACGCCCGCCGCGTTGGTCAGCATCTGTTGCAGATCATGAGCGGTTTTCTTGAACTGACCGATGATGCGCGTATTCAGCGCCTGCTTAAGCGCGCGGTCCATCGGGCGATTGATAAGGTCGATCTTTCCGGAACCAGTGCGTTGATGCTGGAGAGTATGACCAAAAACGATCGTCATCAGGTGCTGCTCGATACGCTGATCGCACAGTTGATCGCCCTTCTCCAGCGCGATAAATCGCGCAAGTTTATTGCCCAGCAAATTGTTCGCTGGCTGGAGAGTGAGCATCCACTGAAAGCCAAAATTCTCCCCACCGAATGGTTGGGCGAACATAGCGCGGAGTTGGTTTCTGACGCGGTGAATTCTTTGCTTGATGATATCAGCCGTGATCGTGCGCATCAGATCCGTCATGCGTTTGATCGCGCCACTTTTGCCCTGATCGACAAGTTGAAAAACGATCCGGAAATGGCAGCGCGAGCCGATGCCGTAAAAAGTTATCTGAAAGAAGATGAAGCTTTTAACCGCTATCTCAGTGAATTGTGGGGGGATTTACGGGAGTGGCTGAAAGCGGATATCAACAGTGAAGATTCTCGTGTGAAAGAACGTATCGCGCGGGCGGGTCAATGGTTTGGCGAAACGTTAATTGCCGATGATGCCTTGCGGGCGTCGTTAAATGGTCACCTGGAACAAGCCGCGCACCGCGTCGCGCCTGAGTTTTCCGCATTCCTGACGCGCCACATCAGCGATACAGTAAAAAGCTGGGATGCTCGGGATATGTCGCGGCAAATCGAGTTAAATATCGGCAAAGATCTGCAGTTTATCCGTGTCAACGGTACGCTGGTTGGCGGTTGTATTGGGCTAATTTTATATTTGTTGTCGCAGCTCCCGGCCTTGTTCCCCCTCAGCAATTTTTAGAAATCCATGAAAAACTAAGTGGCTAACCGCGAGAGAGATCAAATAAACCACACTAAAAGAATGGTAATAATGTGGCCTCTTTTCATTATCTCCCGTGGTACGGGGAAGGAAAATCATGTCACTTATCACCGATCTACCCGCCATTTTCGATCAGTTCTCTGAAGCTCGCCAGAAAGGCTTTCTCACCGTCATGGATCTCAAGGAGCGCGGCATTCCGCTGGTTGGCACTTACTGCACCTTTATGCCGCAAGAGATCCCGATGGCAGCCGGTGCGGTTGTGGTTTCGCTCTGTTCTACCTCTGATGAAACCATTGAAGAAGCGGAGAAAGATCTGCCGCGCAACCTCTGCCCGCTGATTAAAAGCAGCTACGGCTTCGGCAAAACCGATAAATGCCCCTACTTCTACTTTTCGGATCTGGTGGTCGGTGAAACCACCTGCGACGGCAAAAAGAAAATGTATGAATACATGGCGGAGTTTAAGCCCGTTCATGTGATGCAGTTGCCGAACAGCGTTAAGGACGATGCCTCGCGTGCGTTATGGAAAGCCGAGATGCTGCGCTTGCAAAAAACGGTAGAAGAACGTTTTGGGCACGAGATTAGCGAAGATGCTTTGCGCGATGCCATTGCGCTGAAAAACCGCGAACGTCGCGCACTGGCCAATTTTTATCATCTTGGGCAGTTAAATCCTCCGGCGCTTAGCGGCAGCGACATTCTGAAAGTGGTCTACGGCGCAACCTTCCGGTTCGATAAAGAGGCGTTGATCAATGAACTGGATGCAATGACCGCCCGCGTTCGTCAGCAGTGGGAAGAAGGCCAGCGACTGGACCCGCGTCCACGCATTTTAATCACCGGCTGCCCGATTGGCGGCGCAGCAGAAAAAGTGGTGCGCGCGATTGAAGAGAATGGCGGCTGGGTTGTCGGTTATGAAAACTGCACCGGGGCGAAAGCGACCGAGCAATGCGTGGCAGAAACGGGCGATGTCTACGACGCGCTGGCGGATAAATATCTGGCGATTGGCTGCTCCTGTGTTTCGCCGAACGATCAGCGCCTGCAAATGCTCAGCCAGATGGTGGAAGAATATCAGGTCGATGGCGTAGTTGATGTGATTTTGCAGGCGTGCCATACCTACGCGGTGGAATCGCTGGCGATTAAACGTCATGTGCGTCAGCAGCACAACATTCCTTATATCGCTATTGAAACAGACTACTCCACCTCAGATGTCGGGCAGCTCAGTACCCGTGTCGCGGCCTTTATTGAGATGCTGTAAGGAGTGGCAGTGACATATTCGATTGGCATTGATTCTGGTTCTACCGCCACCAAAGGGATCTTACTGGCAGACGGCGTGATTACGCGCCGTTTCCTCGTTCCAACACCCTTTCGTCCGGCAACAGCAATTACTGAAGCCTGGGAAACTCTGCGCGAAGGGTTAGAGACAACGCCGTTTCTGACGCTCACCGGCTATGGACGGCAACTGGTGGATTTTGCCGATAAACAAGTGACGGAAATCTCCTGTCACGGGCTGGGCGCACGGTTTCTTGCGCCAGCAACGCGCGCGGTAATCGACATCGGTGGTCAGGACAGCAAAGTGATTCAGCTTGATGATGACGGTAACCTGTGCGATTTCCTGATGAATGACAAATGCGCGGCGGGCACCGGGCGTTTCCTGGAGGTGATCTCGCGCACGCTTGGCACCAGCGTCGAGCAACTCGACAGCATTACCGAAAATGTCACGCCGCATGCCATCACGAGTATGTGCACAGTGTTTGCCGAATCAGAAGTGATCAGCCTGCGCTCAGCGGGCGTCGCGCCAGAAGCGATTCTCGCCGGAGTGATTAACGCGATGGCGCGGAGGAGTGCCAATTTCATTGCTCGTCTCTCCTGTGAAGCGCCGATTCTGTTTACTGGTGGCGTTAGTCATTGCCAGACGTTTGCCCGGATGCTGGAATCTCATCTGGGAATGCCGGTAAATACCCATCCTGATGCGCAATTTGCTGGCGCAATTGGCGCGGCGGTAATTGGTCAACGAGTGAGGACACGCCGATGAAAGAGTTTTTATTTTTATTTCACTCCACAGTCGGCGTCATACAAACCCGCAAAGCGTTGCAGGCAGCGGGCATGACTTTTCGCGTCAGCGATATTCCCCGTGATTTACGCGGCGGCTGCGGGTTATGCATTTGGCTGACCTGTCCCCCCGGCGAGGAAATACAATGGGTGATCCCTGGGCTGACTGAGTCAATTTATTGTCAGCAGGATGGTGTCTGGCGCTGCATTGCACATTACCGGGTTTCTCCGCGTTAAGGATTCATTAAGGTCGCTACGTATACTTCTCGATATCTTATTGATTTGCCTTAAAGGGATTACCGTGACAAAAAGTATTTCGTTAAGTAAACGCATCTCCGTTATTGTGATTCTTTTTGCCATTGTGGCAGTGTGTACTTTCTTCGTGCAATCTTGCGCCCGTAAAAGCAATCATGCAGCATCATTTCAGAATTACCACGCCACCATTGACGGCAAAGAAATTGCAGGCATAACGAATAATATCTCTTCGCTGACCTGGTCGGCACAAAGCAATACTCTTTTTAGCACTATCAACAAACCTGCCGCCATTGTTGAAATGACCACCAATGGTGATTTTATCCGCACAATTCCTCTGGATTTTGTTAAGGATCTCGAGACGATCGAATACATTGGCGATAATCAGTTTGTCATTAGCGATGAGCGCGATTACGCCATTTATGTGATTTCACTGACCCCAAACTCGGAAGTAAAAATCCTCAAAAAAATAAAAATCCCGCTGCAAGACTCCCCAACCAATTGCGGTTTTGAAGGGTTGGCTTATTCTCGCCAGGATCACACTTTCTGGTTTTTTAAAGAGAAAAATCCGATTGAGGTCTACAAAGTTAACGGGCTGTTAAGTAGCAATGAATTACACATCAGCAAAGACGAGGCACTACAACGGCAATTTACTTTAGATGATGTGTCCGGCGCAGAATTTAACCAGCAAAAAAATACGCTTCTGGTGCTGTCTCATGAATCTCGCGCACTCCAGGAAGTAACCCTGGTTGGCGAGGTTATCGGTGAAATATCACTAACCAAAGGTAGTCGAGGTTTGTCGCATAACATCAAACAGGCCGAAGGGATTGCGATGGATGCCTCTGGTAATATTTATATCGTTAGCGAACCAAATCGTTTTTATCGCTTTACCCCTAAATCATCGCATTAACAGGCTGGCATATTTCACCTTTTTGTTATTAACTTGTTAACAACAAAAATGACATACAAGGTTAAACATGCCTTCGTCCTCGCATCCCGTAGAACGCTTTTCTTTCAGCACCGCGCTTTTCGGGATGCTGGTTCTGACCCTAGGTATGGGATTAGGTCGCTTCCTTTATACGCCTATGTTGCCCGTCATGATGGCGGAAGGGGCGTTTTCATTTAGCCAGCTCTCGTGGATTGCCAGCGGCAACTATGCGGGGTATCTGGCTGGCAGTCTGCTATTTTCGTTTGGCGCATTTCACCAGCCGTCGCGCCTACGCCCATTTCTGTTGGTTTCTGCCCTGGCGAGCGGGTTGTTGATCCTCGCAATGGCATGGTTGCCGCCATTTATTCTGGTGTTATTGATTCGCTTCCTGGCGGGTGTCGCCAGCGCCGGTATGCTGATTTTTGGTTCGACGCTGATTATGCAGCACACGCGCCATCCTTTTGTGCTGGCAGCTTTGTTTTCTGGCGTTGGCATTGGCATTGCACTGGGCAACGAATATGTTCTGGCAGGCCTGCATTTTGCCTTCTCCTCGCAAACGTTATGGCAAGGCGCCGGGGCGCTTTCTGGCATGATGCTGATTGCACTTACGCTTTTAATGCCCTCGAAAAAACACGCCATCGCACCAATGCCATTGGCAAAAACGGAGCAACAGATAATGAACTGGTGGTTACTGGCTATTCTGTACGGCCTGGCGGGATTTGGTTATATCATCGTCGCGACTTTCCTGCCGCTCATGGCGAAAGATGCAGGCTCACCATTGTTAACCGCCCATCTCTGGACGTTAGTCGGCTTATCAATTGTGCCAGGCTGCTTTGGCTGGCTATGGGCAGCAAAACGTTGGGGGGCTTTGCCTTGCCTGACGGCGAATTTGCTGGTGCAGGCTATCAGTGTGCTGCTTACTCTCGCCAGCGACTCTCCTCTCTTGCTTATCATTAGTAGTATCGGTTTTGGCGGTACCTTTATGGGCACGACATCTCTGGTGATGACTATCGCCCGCCAACTGAGCGTTCCGGGAAATCTCAATCTTTTAGGCTTTGTGACGCTCATTTACGGCATTGGACAAATCCTCGGCCCGGCGCTGACCAGTATGCTCGGCAATGGAACATCGGCGCTTGCCGGCGCCACTCTCTGCGGCGCGGCGGCGTTGTTTATTGCTGCGCTTATCAGCACAGTACAATTATTTAAGCTGCAAGTGGTCACTTCATGAGGAGTGTTTCCCTTACCACTCAAGAAACTCAACAGCAACCGTTGATGTCAGCCAGACCCCGTTTTCCGCTTGCCAGAAAGGGATGCCTCGTTTCGCCATTTCCTGTGCTTTGACGGTTAAGATAACCGGCGATCCGTGTCTTGCTCCCACTTTGCGTGCCGTTGCTTCATCAGCAGAGAGATGTACGTAATGACGCTCCCCTGCAATCAGCCCCTGTTTTTTTATCTCGTCAAGGAAACGGCTTGCCGTACCGTGGTAGAGAAACTGTGGCGGTGTTTTTTCGGCAAAGGAAATGGCGACCTGCGAAGTCGAATGCCCCTGAACCGCGCGGATGCACCTACCATCACTGGAATAACTAAAACGTTTTTTATCACTGGTAGCGACCACGGTATCCAGCAATGCACGGGTTAACCGCTTGCCCGCTTTTTGGGCACAAAGTATGAGCTTATCGATATCCGCCCATCCTTCACGGTCCAGTACGATACCTATCGCCTCCGGTTTGTGTCGGAGGACAAAACTTAAAAACTTGCTCGTATCCGCCAGCTCTTTTTCGTTGTACTTTGCCATCGCGTTTTCGTCCCTGGATTTTCTGTTTTTATTTACTGATGTCATTGTCACTGGGTTTATGAATTTTCTGCAACTCAATCCTGCGCAGAGCCTTTTCCACACAGCATAATTTTTCCGCTATGCAAAAAACGCATAGCCAGAAACATACTTGCATTTTCCCCATACCCACATGGCTGATAAGGTTTTTCCGCTCCAGGAATTTTCCTGGCTCAAGCAACACACAAACACAAAAAAACAATGGGGATTGTTATGACACAACAAGGGGATGCTGTAGCCGGGGAGCTGGCGACAGAAAAAGTGGGCATTAAAGGGTATCTGGCTTTTTTTCTCACCATAATCTTTTTTTCCGGTGTTTTTTCCGGAACAGACAGCTGGTGGCGCGTTTTTGATTTTTCCGTTCTGAACGGATCGTTTGGGCAACTGCCTGGTGCGAACGGAGCCACCACCTCATTTCGCGGGGCGGGTGGCGCGGGGGCTAAAGATGGCTTTCTCTTTGCGCTGGAGCTGGCACCGTCAGTCATTCTCTCTCTGGGGATTATTTCAATTACCGATGGTCTTGGTGGATTACGCGCCGCGCAGCAGTTAATGACGCCTGTGCTAAAACCGTTGTTGGGCATTCCAGGGATCTGCTCGCTGGCGCTGATCGCTAACCTGCAAAACACTGATGCCGCCGCCGGTATGACCAAAGAGCTGGCGCAGGAAGGGGAAATTACCGAACGCGATAAAGTGATTTTCGCCGCATATCAAACCAGCGGTAGCGCCATCATCACCAACTACTTCTCTTCCGGCGTCGCGGTGTTTGCCTTTCTGGGCACGTCCGTAATCGTACCTTTAGCCGTCATCCTGGTGTTTAAATTTGTCGGAGCCAACATTTTGCGCGTCTGGCTTAACTTCGAAGAACGTCGCAACCCAACGCAAGGAGCGCAAGCATGACAACTCAGGTCCGCAAAAACGTCATGGATATGTTTATCGATGGCGCGCGCCGTGGCTTTACTATCGCCACGACCAACCTACTGCCAAACGTGGTGATGGCGTTTGTCATCATTCAGGCGCTGAAAATTACCGGCCTGCTCGACTGGGTGGGGCATATCTGTGAACCCGTAATGGCGCTGTGGGGATTACCCGGTGAAGCGGCAACCGTCCTTTTAGCCGCATTAATGAGTATGGGCGGCGCAGTCGGTGTTGCCGCCAGTCTGGCGACCGCCGGCGCATTAACCGGTCACGATGTCACCGTTTTACTGCCCGCGATGTATTTAATGGGCAACCCGGTGCAAAATGTCGGTCGCTGCCTGGGGACAGCCGAAGTGAATGCCAAATATTACCCGCATATCATTACGGTCTGCGTGATTAACGCATTGCTGTCGATCTGGGTTATGCAGCTTATTGTTTAACAAGGAGTTACCATGATTGATTATACCGCAGCCGGTTTTACCCTGCTGCAGGGAGCGCATTTGTATGCGCCGGAAGATCGGGGAATTTGCGATGTCCTCGTCGCTAACGGCAAAATTATCGCCGTTGCCAGTAATATCCCTCCTGACATTGTACCGGACTGCACGGTTGTCGATCTCAGCGGGCAGATCCTCTGCCCAGGTTTTATTGATCAACACGTCCATTTGATTGGCGGTGGCGGCGAAGCAGGTCCCACGACGCGCACGCCGGAAGTGGCGTTAAGTCGTCTGACGGAAGCAGGCGTCACGTCAGTGGTTGGTCTGCTGGGCACCGACTCTATCTCTCGCCACCCGGAATCCCTGCTCGCCAAGACCCGTGCGCTCAATGAAGAAGGCATCAGCGCCTGGATGCTGACCGGCGCTTATCATGTCCCTTCCCGCACTATTACGGGTTCCGTGGAAAAAGACGTGGCGATTATCGATCGCGTGATTGGCGTGAAATGCGCCATCTCTGATCACCGTTCTGCCGCACCGGACGTTTATCACCTGGCTAATATGGCGGCGGAATCCCGCGTTGGCGGTTTGCTCGGCGGTAAACCTGGCGTCACCGTGTTCCACATGGGCGACAGCAAAAAGGCGTTACAGCCTGTCTATGACCTGCTGGAAAACTGCGATGTGCCGATTAGCAAGTTGCTGCCGACCCACGTTAACCGCAACGTTCCGTTGTTTGAGCAGGCGCTGGAGTTCGCGCGCAAAGGCGGCACCATCGATATCACCAGCAGCATTGACGAACCAGTCGCCCCTGCCGAAGGTATTGCCCGCGCCGTTCAGGCGGGTATTCCGCTGGCACGCGTCACCCTCAGCTCCGACGGCAACGGTAGCCAGCCGTTCTTCGATGACGAAGGGAATTTAACCCATATCGGTGTTGCCGGTTTTGAAACGTTGCTGGAAACCGTGCAGGTGCTGGTCAAAGATTATGATTTCAGTATCAGCGATGCCCTGCGCCCGCTCACCAGTAGCGTAGCCGGTTTCCTTAACCTGAGCGGGAAAGGCGAAATTCTGCCAGGCAATGACGCAGACTTACTGGTCATGACGCCAGAATTACGCATTGAGCAGGTATACGCTCGCGGCAAGCTGATGGTCAAAGACGGCAAAGCCTGCGTGAAAGGAACGTTTGAAACGGCATAAACGGTTGTCAGCCGCCCGAATGGACGTAGAATGCCCGCAAGGGCGGCTGACAGAGTAAAACGTAATGGATGACTGTGGTGCGGTTTTGCATAATATTGAAACTAAATGGCTTTATGATTTTCTGACCCTGGAAAAATGCCGCAATTTTTCCCAGGCGGCAGTCAGTCGCAACGTCTCGCAACCGGCATTCAGCCGCCGCATCCGTGCGCTGGAACAGGCGATTGGTGTTGAATTGTTTAACCGCCAGGTGACGCCGCTGCAACTCTCGGAACAAGGTAAAATATTCCATTCGCAGATCCGCCATCTGTTGCAACAGTTAGAGAGCAACCTTGCAGAACTCCGTGGTGGCAGCGATTACGCGCAACGCAAAATTAAAATAGCCGCTGCACACTCTCTTTCCCTCGGGCTGTTACCGTCCATTATCAGCCAGATGCCGCCGCTCTTTACCTGGGCAATTGAAGCTATTGATGTCGATGAAGCGGTCGATAAACTGCGTGAAGGGCAAAGTGACTGTATTTTTTCCTTTCACGACGAAGATTTGCTGGAAGCGCCGTTTGACCACATTCGCTTATTTGAATCTCAATTGTTCCCCGTTTGCGCCAGTGACGAACACAGAGAAGCACTTTTTAACCTCGCGCAGCCACACTTTCCGTTACTGAATTACAGCCGCAACTCCTACATGGGGCGATTGATTAATCGCACCCTGACGCGCCACAGTGAGTTAAGTTTCAGCACCTTTTTTGTCTCTTCGATGAGCGAGCTTTTAAAGCAGGTTGCCCTCGACGGCTGTGGGATTGCCTGGCTACCGGAATACGCCATCCAACAAGAAATTCGCAGCGGGCAGCTCGTTGTACTGAATCGGGACGAACTGGTGATCCCGATTCAGGCCTATGCATACCGGATGAATACCCGCATGAATCCAGTTGCCGAACGCTTCTGGCGTGAACTGCGCGAGCTGGAGATTGTGCTTAGCTGACATTCTCCAGCGTCGCACTGCGCCAACCGCCATTATCCCAGACCAGATCAAACGTTAGCGATTCATCGTCGTGATACAGCATTATCTCAAGGCTGATCGCCAGAGTGTGGCAGTACGCTTCTTTCAAATTAACCTGCAACGCTGCAATCCGTGGCTCATGAAATAACAGTGCAGAACGCAGCTGACGGCAATACCAGCTCTGGAGATGTTTGTCGCTCGGGTTATGCACTTGCCACTCGGGCATGCCTGAAACAAGTAATGACGGTAATGCCGAATGAGGAGAATTAAAAAGAGTGAGGAGATCGCTGCATACTGATTTACGCAGCGGTGACGTTTTATTGCCTGAAATTTCAGGTAAAACAGCCTGAAGTGATTGGCGCATCATTTTGCGCACTCCTGACGTTTAGCAACATATGCGGCTTGCCCTGAACACCGGGCACCACTGTATTGATGCTCATTTTCCATAGCCATTCCCTTTTGTTCATTACATCCATGTCAGTCTGAGACAGGCCTGAATCCTGTCAGCAAAGTATAAAACCTTACTTGCCTATGAATATCTACTGACTTTTCAGGAAAAAAGTCATGATTTGATAAAAATCATCAAACTCAAAAAAAAACCGCTAGTATATTCTGAATATTCCGAATAGTTACGTAGATGAAAATACTTGTCACCACCGCTACTTAATTCCGGTGGGAAATTATTTATTTCCGCATAATCAGCCATGTATTATTTAAAACAATTAGTTTGTAAATAATATAAATTGATAACATATCAAATACATCAAAAATACCATTCACAGGCATTATTAATATAGACATCAATATAGCAACATCAAATTCCAATTAGTAATAATATATGCTTTTAAATTGCATGCAAATAATTTTAAATGAGCGTTTTTTGATACTTTAGAGTGTTTCCTACCCTTTAATATCACCGTGTAGAGTTGATATCACTACAACAGAAACATGCATGTCATTTGTTTACTTCTCTTTTTACTACAGAAAAATTTATCTATTTTTCTAAACATCAGTGAAATACTCCTAAAAGGTAACTATTATGTCTATGCCATTAAGCAATGCCCTTCAGAGTCAAATTATTACAGATAATCACTTCCTTCATCACCCAAAAGTCGACAATGAGTTAACACGTAAATATGAACGAGCTCGCCTGGATACGGAAAATATCTATCTTCTGCCTCTTGCTCGTGGCAATAACCATAATTACGATGGAAAAAGCGTTGTCGAAATTAGAAAACTTGATATTAGTAAAGAGTCCTGGCCATTTAATTATGTGACAGAAGCATGCAGAGAATCCGATGGTATTACAACAACAGGACGTATGCTCTATCGAAACTTGAAAATCACCTCAGCTTTAGACGAAATATATGGTGGTATATGTAAAAAGGCGCATGCTGCTACAGAATTAGCAGAAGGTTTACGGCTAAATTTATTTATGAAGAGCCCTTTCGATCCTGTTGAGGACTATACAGTTCATGAAATAACATTAGGCCCTGGTTGCAATGTTCCAGGTTACGCCGGAACCACGATAGGATATATTTCAACCCTTCCAGTTTCTCAGGCAAAAAGATGGACCAATGAGCAGCCAAGAATTGATATCTATATTGATCAGATAATAACTGTCTCAGGGGTAGCAAATTCTTCCGGATTCGCCCTTGCCGCATTACTTAATGCTAATATTGGAATGGGAAATGACCCAATAATTGGTATAGAAGCCTATCCCGGTACCGCGGAGATCCATGCAAAAATGGGATATAACGTTATCCCCGGTGATGAAGATGCGCCACTCAAACGCATGACTCTGCAACCGTCATCTCTTCCAGAACTGTTTGAATTAAAAAATGGTGAATGGAATTATATTGGTAAATAGCCACTGAGAAGAATGAGTACTAATATTCAGGTTATACAGATATTTAAACAATACCCTGCAATTTACAAAGTAATACTCATTGCGACTTCTTAATTTAAGAAAGCGCAAGGAACGTTTACCCTTGCGCTTATTATAATAAGTCAGGCGTCGACTTTATCCAGCGGCCATGAATCAAACAGATAGCCATCAAAATAAATATCGTCAACGTTCGAGAATTCCAGCAGACGTTGCTTAACGTTTTCCAGATGCTGCCACATTGCCAGCTTCGCCGCTCGGGCATCTTTTTTGATTAACGCGGCGAGGATCTGTTTGTGATCGCCCAACCACTCTTTGCGATACAGGCTGTCATCCAGATGGCTGTGCAACTGGATCCACATTGGATTGTTTTCCCGCCACTGCCAGGACTGACGGAACAGCTCCACCAGCATGCTGTTATGCGTTGCTTCGGCAATAGCGAGATGGAACTGCATGTCACCGCTTTCGCTGCTGCCTGGCGCACTGGAAGCCAGTTCACGCTCTTCCAGTTGCAATGCCTGACGCATTTTGACGATATCTTCGCGGGTAGCCTGCAAAGCGGCAAACTCGGCGATGTTGCTCTCCAATAACTGCCGCGCCTGTAACAGCTCAAAAGGACCGGCATCGTTGCAGACGTTGGCATCCGGACTGTCTGTGTTCTGGCTGCCTGAGTTATCAAGAACATAGATACCGGCACCCCGGCGTACTTCCACCAGCCCTTTGATCTCCAGCATGATCAGCGCTTCACGTACCACCGTCCGCGTGACATCAAGCATTTCTGCAATTTCACGCTCCGGCGGCAGCCGTTCGCCAGGGTTGTACGGCGTCTTTATGATCAGATCGCGGATCATCGCCCCGACTTCCTGGTAAGGTCTTTGCGCAGAGGTGGCAGATTTCATGGTGTTGTGTCCGTTAGGTGCGGTTAATCAAATTTTTGCCGGATGCGGCGTGAACGCCTTATCCGGCCTACAACGGGCAATTTTACGGCCCCCGTTAATCTCAAACTATACCATTAGCACTGGAAGTTGGCACGTACAGGTGGGCAAAAAAACGAAAACTGGTCAACCAAATATCAGTTTGATTGACCAGTAAGTCTGTAGGGTAATCAGTTAGTTACAGCGCAGCCACACACTCGCGCGCACCGCGTTCGCACAGCTGCTGATATGCCGCCGTCACTGCGCCAACAAAGTCGGCATTCTGCGGCAGATCATCGGCAAAAATACCGCTCAGGCCCAGCAGCGCTTTCACGCGGTCTGCGCCCTGATACTGCGCGTTAATCTTCTGGAACTCGGCCAGCATCGGGTCGACCACGTCAATGGCATTACCCTGCTCATCCACGCCCTGGGTGTAACGCATCCAGCCAGCCACGCCCAGCGCCAGGTGACGCCAGCTACCGCCGTTTTGCAGGTGCAGACGCACCGGATCCAGCAGACGCTGCGGTAACTTCTGGCTGCCGTCCATTGCAATCTGCCAGGTACGGTGACGCAGAGATGGGTTGCTGAAACGCTCGATCAGCAGCGTCGCATAGGCGTTCAGGTCCGTACCTTCCGGCATCGACAGCGTTGGCGCTTGTTCCTGCATCATCAGGGCAAAGGCCGCTTTGCGATAATCCGGGTTAGTCATGGTGTCGGCAATAGTTTCATAGCCGCCGAGGTAACCGAGGTACGCCAGGAAAGAGTGGCTGCCGTTCAGCATACGCAGCTTCATCATTTCGAACGGCACAACGTCTGCAACGAACTGTGCGCCCACTTTATCCCAGTCCGGGCGACCATTAACGAAGTTATCTTCAATCACCCACTGACGGAACGGTTCGCAGGCAATGGCGCACGGGTCGTAAACACCCAGCTGGTCAGCAATTTCCTGTAAGGTTTCTGGCGTCGCCGCCGGAACGATGCGGTCAACCATGGTGCATGGGAAGGTGACGTTCTCTTCAATCCATGCCGCCAGCTGCGGATCGCGTGCCTGAGCCAGTCCCAGTACCGCGACCTTCGCCACATGACCGTTTTCACGCACGTTATCGCAGGACATCACCGTAAACGCTTTCAACCCTTTTTCACGACGCAGACGCAAGGCTTCGACGATGTAACCAATCGCGGACTTCGGCGCAGTCGGGTTTTCCAGATCGTGCTTGATCAGTGGGTTATTGAGATCCAGTTGACCGCTTGCCGCATCAGCGCAGTAGCCTTTTTCCGTGACCGTTAGAGAGACAATCGCCGTTTGCGGACGCGCCATCGCGTTGAGAATACCTTCGCAGCCATCGATTTCCGGATGCAGCGCTTCTTTCATCGAACCGATAATTTTCAGCTCGGTGCTCTCTGCGCCTTTTTCCGCTACGGTGTACAGCAGTTGCTGTTTTTTCAGGTTTTCGATCAGCACGCGGTCGTTGCCTGGCATCAGGTTAACTTCGCAGATGCCCCAGTCGCTGTCGGTGCTTTCCAGCAGATGATGGGTATACAGCGCCTGGTGCGCGCGGTGAAACGCCCCGCAACCGAGATGCACAATGCGTGATTCCAGACGAGAATGATCCCATGACGGGCGGGCAACCGGCAGATTGCTGTCAACAATAGTAGTCATCGTAAACTCCAGAATCCGTCTTCAAAGAGTGACGGCAAGGAAGAAGGAACCGGCACGGCGCGCAGCCATGCCGGTGGATATTAACGGCTAAAGAAAGCGCGCTGGATCGCCAGTTCGACACCGCGAACTTCGGCCAGGCCTTTCAGACGACCAATTGCGGAGTAACCTGGGTTGGTTTTCTTCTTCAGGTCGTCCAGCATCTGATGACCGTGGTCCGGACGCATCGGGATCAGGTCTTCTTTGCCTTCCGCTTTACGACGGTGTTCTTCTTCAACAATCGCTTTCACCACTTCGTACATATCAACGTCACCGTTCAGGTGCGCCGCTTCGTGGAAGGTTTTCGGGTTATCTTCACGCATGGTGGAGCGCAGATGGGTGAAGTAAATACGCGGACCGAACTGCTTGATCATATCAACCAGATCGTTGTCAGCACGCACGCCGTAGGAACCGGTGCACATGGTAAAACCGTTTGCCATGCTGTTTACGGTATCAACCATCCACTGCATATCTTCAATGGTGGAAACAATGCGCGGCAGGCCGAGGATCGGGCGCGGCGGATCGTCCGGGTGAACAGCCATACGCACGCCAACTTCTTCGGCAACCGGAATAATCGCTTTCAGGAAGACGGCAAAGTTTTCGCGCAGTTTGGCTTTGTCGATATCTTTGTACAGCTCCAGGTGCTTACGGAACTGGTCGAGGGTGTACCCTTCTTCCGCGCCCGGCAGACCAGCGATGATGTTACGGGTCAGACGCGCTTTGTCTTCGTCGCTCATAGTGGCGAAGCGAACAGCAGCCTGAGCAATTTCTTCTTCGGTGTAATCCGCTTCCGCGCCTGGACGTTTCAGGATATGCATTTCGAATGCAGCGAATTCGATCTGGTCGAAGCGCAGAGCTTTGGAGCCGTCTGGCAGCACGTATTCGAGGTCAGTACGGGTCCAGTCGAGCACCGGCATGAAGTTGTAGCACACGGTGCGAATGCCACACTGCGCCAGGTTGCGCAGAGTCTGCTGATAGTTAGCGATCCACTGCTCATAGTTGCCAGTGTGGGTTTTGATATCTTCGTGAATTGGTACGCTTTCTACGACAGACCACACCAGGCCTGCGTCTTCAACGATCGCCTTGCGTTTGAGGATCTCTTCTACGGACCATACTTCGCCGTTCGGGATATGGTGCAGCGCGGTAACCACGCCAGTTGCGCCCGCCTGACGGACATCAGCTAAAGAAACCGGATCGTTTGGGCCGTACCAGCGCCAGGTCTGTTCCATGATTTTTCCTCTTTCACATAGTGGGTTCCACAGCAAAGAGACGCGGAACCCTGGAGTTGTTTAGGTATCCGGATGAACAACCAGACCGCAGCCGTGGCGTTGCATCGGATGAGATGGCGTATAAGTTCTACCTTTTGGTAAGACATGTCAACCCGAATTCTGAAATTGGTTAACCACATCACAAGAATTTTACTCTCCTGGTTGTTGCTGCAAATTGCAGCAAAAGGTTATCGATGGTTATTGATCAGAGGATGTGACATTCATCGCAACAATGGTTGACCAATTTACATAACATGTCGCCCAAAATAACAACGGTTCAACCAGGTAAGGTAAAACGTTATGCATGTGCTTAACATTCTCTGGGTAGTATTCGGCATTGGCCTGATGCTGGTACTGAATTTGAAGTTCAAAATCAATTCAATGGTGGCTTTGTTGGTGGCGGCGCTGTCCGTCGGGATGCTGGCGGGCATGGATTTGATGTCGCTGCTGCACACTATGAAAGCGGGCTTCGGCAACACGCTGGGGGAACTGGCTATCATCGTGGTGTTCGGTGCGGTCATCGGTAAATTGATGGTCGACTCCGGCGCGGCTCACCAGATAGCGCATACGCTGCTGGCGCGTCTCGGTCTGCGCTATGTACAGCTGTCGGTGATTATCATCGGCTTGATTTTTGGTCTGGCGATGTTCTATGAAGTGGCCTTTATCATGTTAGCGCCGCTGGTTATTGTTATTGCCGCCGAAGCTAAAATTCCGTTCCTGAAACTGGCGATCCCGGCAGTAGCAGCTGCCACTACCGCACATTCACTGTTCCCACCGCAGCCGGGTCCGGTGGCGCTGGTGAATGCTTATGGCGCGGATATGGGGATGGTTTATATCTATGGCGTACTGGTGACGATCCCAAGTGTAATCTGCGCAGGTCTGATCCTGCCGAAGTTCCTCGGCAATCTTGAGCGCCCAACGCCATCATTCCTGAAAGCAGATCAACCGGTAGATATGAATAATCTGCCCTCTTTCGGCGTTTCGATTCTGGTGCCGCTGATCCCGGCGATCATTATGATCTCTACCACCATCGCCAATATCTGGCTGGTAAAAGATACCCCTGCCTGGGAAGTGGTTAACTTTATCGGTTCCTCGCCGATTGCAATGTTTATTGCGATGGTGGTTGCATTCGTACTCTTTGGCACCGCACGTGGTCATGACATGCAGTGGGTGATGAACGCTTTTGAAAGCGCGGTGAAGAGTATTGCAATGGTGATTCTGATCATCGGTGCGGGTGGCGTGCTGAAGCAGACTATCATCGACACCGGCATTGGCGACACCATCGGCATGTTGATGTCCCACGGCAATATCTCGCCCTACATCATGGCATGGCTGATCACTGTGCTAATTCGTCTGGCGACGGGTCAGGGTGTCGTTTCGGCGATGACCGCCGCCGGGATTATAAGTGCTGCAATCCTTGATCCAGCAACTGGTCAGCTGGTTGGCGTGAATCCGGCGCTGCTGGTACTGGCGACGGCTGCGGGTTCCAACACCCTCACCCACATTAACGATGCATCTTTCTGGTTGTTCAAAGGTTACTTTGACCTGTCAGTAAAAGACACGTTGAAAACCTGGGGTCTGCTGGAGCTGGTCAACTCCGTGGTTGGGCTGATTATTGTGCTGATTATTAGCATGGTAGCGTAAAAGGACACCAGAGCCTGCCAATGGCAGGCTCTGACTGATGACAAAGTCTAAAAATGTGCCCAGACAGTCCTCTCGCCCCTCTGGGGAGAGGGTTAGGGTGAGGGGAAAAGACCAGCAAAGTGCGCTTTGTTTATGCCAGATGCGACGCTAACGCGTCTTATCTGGCCTACAAAGGGCTAACGTGCAGGTTTTTAGCTTCAGGTAATATTGCGTACCTGCATTAGCAATGCCCTGTGATTTCTTTATTGATAAACAAAAGTCACGCCAATAATCGATTGCACATTCCCTGCAGTCACCTGCCCTCCGGTACGTGCGTAATTTGCCGTTAATCCCAGACTTACCGCCGAAGTCCCTACTGCTCCTAACGATACCGTGTTATTCGCTGGAATAATCGTACCGTTGCGCGTCAACTGTACGCCGACGCCCTGTGCAGGTGAAAACGACGCGGTATTGGTGAAAATCGAGTTGCCCGCATCTGCGGTTGTGCCGGAGAGGTAATACCCCAGGTTTTGGCTTTTCGCACAATAAACGGTAAGAGGAATTGGCACTGAACCAGGGTAGTCCGGCAGAGTAACGGTGACATCACGAGCAGAAACATCGCAGCCGCCAGTAGGCACCACCACATCATTATTGGCGTAAATATTCCACACAAACTGGAAATCATCGCTGTTATAGTTGTTGGTCTGTCGCAAAATAAGCACGGCAATTAATGAGCCAGCTTTAATCGCCACCCCGCCCGCACTGCTCACAGGCGTCAAATAAAGCGCCACCGGCCACGGCTTATCCGTTCTCGAATTATAAACAACGCGCGGCGTTTCGCTGGTGGTCGGAAATGGATAGCTACTGCCACTATATTTTACGGTCCCGGAAAAATTAGATAACACGCCGCCATAAGCCGAGCCTCGTTGCAGTGTGACATAGTCTGTAATGGTTTCCGGATAATCGTTATGGCAAAAGATTTGCGTCGAAAGATCTACGACCAGGTTTTGCCCCACATTCACGGCAGGCGCAAGGTTTACATAAACATTAGCGCTGCCACCGCCAATAGGGATAGCTGTACCATTGGCGGTTTTACAGGCGAATGACCAGGCATTTACCGACCAGCCCATCAGCAGTACAGCAAACAGGGTAATAACTCGTTTCATTACAATCATCTCTTCGGGTTCAGCTGTAGGTATAGGTGATGCTAATCACTGCCTGAATGGTTCCCTGAGTGGCTCCGCCATTTACTGTCAATGCTCTGACCTGTAACGGGAAGTGCGCTGATTGTGAGGAATCATCCACCTGAACTGTTTTGGTTGCGCCAGTATTCAATGTGTTGCCACTGTCATCCTGTAGCTCTAACTGGATGTTTTGCGCGGTCCCCTGGTTTTTATAATATCCGGTACTGTCGGCTGCCCCGCTGAAGCTGGCAGTGACCCTCGACGTTCCCACCGGACAATTAGTCAACTCAAGCGCAACATCATGCCAGGCCGATGCCGCCCCGGCAGACATCAGACTGAAAGAATAAAGATCGCCGAGATCAACCGTGGCATTGGTGGTGGAAACTGTGCACGGTTTGGCGACGACCTTACCGTTCACCGTGATGGTGACATCGGCTGCCTGTATCGTCGCACTTGCGAGCGCCAATATTGCCGCCAATACATACCCACGTTTGCACCATTTCATGAGCATCTCCAGTTACTGATATTCAAGAGTGAAGGTAGCCGTGGCATTGATATGCCCCGCAGTGACAGGCACCTGTGTCGCCATTAGCCGGGCGTAAAAATTCAACGTATTTGGTTTACCCGGCGTCAGGGTCGTCCACGAAATCGCGGACGATGGAGCATTAAGGGGTATCTGATTTTGCTGCTCATTCAGAAGCTGTATTCCCAGTCCCGAAGCCGCTGATACCGTATTTTCAAGTGCAAGCAGGTTGGCATTGTGGCTATCTGCAACGCCGGTAAACCCAACCTTTACGGCAGAAACGGCGTTACCACAGGGTGACAGCAAAATACGAAATGGAACGACAGGAGTCGTTGCGCCAATGTTGTTAAATTGCTTCGCCGCGTTTTCCATCAGATCAACAGTAAAATTGGTTGATTCAGCGGCCACACTACAGCCGTTATCTCTGACATAGCCGCGGATAGTAATCGTGCTATCCGCAGCCAAAACGCGACTTACCGCCAGCCACAAAAAAGCGCACAGAAGATAAAAAGGTTTGTTTCTCATCACGCCCCCTTAACGACATTCAGCTGATAGCTGGGTTAATAACTGCTGCTGACTCTCTGGTGGCAGTTGATAATTGGCGATACAGTGAGCATTTTCCTCTTCTCCCCATTTCACCTGAACTTTTCCCGCTAAAGGCATTCCGCTGAGGTAAACCTGACCATTATCCGCAACAATGCCGCTACTCTGGCTACTCTCTGATGTCACCATCGCCCCAAACGGCAGCGGCTTATTATTGTGGGTTAGCGTCATGAGCAGTTTTATCCCAACGCGCGCTTTAAACTCTGCTCGCACGATCGCCCCACGAGTGGGAACAACGTTAGCGACCGCGTTATCTAAATCGACGTTATCAGCCAGGGTATTGGTATCCAGCGCCACTCTATTTTCCCGATATTCAGTGGCATAAGGCAGCACGGCATAACCACGCCAGTCGGTACGCACCCCCGTCTGGTTTTCGACTTTTGCATCTTTTGCGCCAGGCGCTTTAACAAGCACCACCGTATCGTTTAACGGCTGCCCCAGCGTTACGCCATTGGCATGAGCCAGTACCCCACCGCTGACTCCGTAATAGAGCTGCTTAATATCATCACTATGGCTGTAACCGATATTGGCATTGCCGTAACCACCGCGATAATTCAGCGTGGCGTAGCCTGTGCTTCCGCTATTACCATCGCCTCCCCCGGCATAGCCGGTTTGCACGCTATAGCTGAGGTTGTTGTCTTCCAGCAACGTACCGTATACACCAGCCAGATTGGTCATTCGACCGTTGAGATCGTGTGACATGCTGTAGCTGGCACTGGCATGTCGCCACTGAGATTTACTGTCAGAACGCAGCCAGTGGCTGAAAGGAATATTGACGTTAAGCGCTAACATCTGATCACGTCCTTTTTGCCAGGCGTTTTTCGTCAGGCTATAGCTGAGCGTCCAGTTGATATCTTCGAACGCAGTATTTAATCCAGCCTGGAATTGCTCATCGACATTACTCGTTCCCCAATAAGTTTGATGGCTACCACTCAAATACAGTGTTGATGAGCGCCCGAGTTGCTGAGTAACGGTGAGTTGTAATTTCCCGCGTTTGTTATAAGCGAGGTTGTAATAGTCGGTGAATTTCGGCTTAACCTGAATAACTCCGTCCTGTGTTTCGATGTTGTAGCCATTCATTCGACTGTATGTTGTATCAGCGAAATTAAAATATCCGCTGGTCGAATAACGGTAACCCACTAACTGAATATTCGTGCCTGACTCATTGAGCGATTTGTTATAGAGAAAACGCACCGATTGTCCGTCATGCTGACTGTCATCGGGAAGTGTGGAATTAGCCTGCGTCATATCCACAGACAGAGCGCCCAGTGCCCCCATGTTTTTCCCGATACCGAAATTAAAAGCACGATAACGATCCGCCAGTTGCGTTCCACCATATATTGTCCAGCCAGCCGGAAGGCCGTGGAGTAATGTACTCTGGAAAAAGCGGGGTTTTTCCTGCTGCGCATTTCCACTACGGTATTCTCCTGCCGTAATGGAATAACGAGTATGCCCTTCACGTTGCAAAAGCGGGACTGACGAATAGGGTACGGTAAAAATCTGCGTGCTGCCGTCAGCCTCTTTGATCGTTACCTGCAAGTCACCACTATTACCTGCGGCATAGATATCGTTGATGGTAAAAGGCCCCGGTGGCACCGTACTATTATAAATGTCATACCCATTTTGTTTAATAGTGACCTGTGCAGTACCACGAGCAATACCGTGGATCACCGGGGCAAATCCTCTTTGGCTATCGGGTAACATATTGTCATCTGAGGCCAATTGTACGCCGCGAAAGTTAATACCATCGAAAATATCGCCCTGAGTATAACCATCACCCAGCGTCAGCCGGGAACGTAACGGTATTATGTCTCGCTCAAGCCAGGTATTGATATGCTGCCATTTATTTTTGCTACCTGATGATCTGTCGCTACTGTTATAACTCCAGGTGGTATTGTCGCGTAAACGCCACGCACCAATATTTAACCCACTCTGTAGGTTTAAATATGCATAATGGCTGTTACCCCCAATCCGATTCTGTACACTATTTCCGCTGAAATTATAATTGAGCAATCCGGCATTAATACCGGGATCCCATAACTCAGGAGGAATATAACCACGCGCGCGATTACTCATAAATGCCTGAGGGATCGTCAGGTTGAGTCGCTGCTGACCAACATCTAAATGCGCAGTAGCGTCATGGATCATTGAGGTTAATGGCACGCAGGCATCATCCGCCAGCAGATTCATACCGGAGACAGAAGCCGTATTCAGCCCCATACTGGCAAGCTGCGCGCGTGTCAGGCAGGGAACAATCCCTTGTTCACTGTCGCCCGTATTAAATGTGACATCACGCGTTGCCATATAACCATTATTCAAATAGATATCGACACGATACGTCCCTGGCGGTAATTCTTGCCCATTTTCAAAACGCGATAAATCAGCCACAGCCTGGGGATCATCCGCTAAAAAACGCGGGTTAAAATAGAGTTCGGCAGATGACAAAGGTGCCTGTGCGGCAAAAGCACAGGCGACAAAGAGCCGGACAAAAAAACCAGCCAAACGATGCTTACGAATATGCAAGCATTGTGTGTTTCGCTGGTAAAGTCTTAAATTCAGATATGACATTATTCCTCCGGTTTAAAATCACCCGGCAGTCAATTCTTTTTATTCAGGCGAAAAATTCCCCCTGCGTTATTCCATTACGCCCGTCATTTTGGGGGTAAGTGCGCCATAATCATTTATTGTTCGGTAAGTAATATTGCTTCCCGCATCAGAAGGCAATTTAACCGTGCTTTCGCCCATTGGAGGCACCAAGGCATTTTCAAGAACCCGGGCTCCGGCATTCAACTCTGTTACCGTCAGGTAATAGGGTGTCGGGTTAATCAGCGTCAGAGAATTCGCGCTACGACGAAATCTTAATTTTTCTGCGGCCTGATCGGGTGGCAACGCTAATTTAGCCGGACGATAGTACAGTTTAATGCGGCTGATAATTGCGAGCTGTAGCGTATTCTCAGTCAATTTTGATTTATCCATTGACGGAATCGCTTTAACGTTCATCCAGAATAAACTTTCCCGGTCCTGTGGCAATTGGTTATTTGTTGCATCAAGAATACGCAAGGTATTCTCTCTTTTTCCCTTCATCGCAAACAGAGGAGGCGTCACGATAAAACGACCATCCTTTACACCATCGGCATTTTCCACCCATGATTGAATTAAATAGGTGCTATTTTCATCATTATTTGTCACGGCAAGTTGCACTTGTTTTTGCCCTGCCGGATAAATTACGCGAGTCGCACCTAAGGCCACTCCCGCTTCAGCGCGTCCGGCAACCATCATTGCCATGAATATCAGGATACCTGCCAGCAAGCAGAATGTTATTTCCTGCGATTTCCTTACATTGACGTTTTTATTACTCACTGTCCTGTTCCTGTTATCACATTATCTGCTGAACAATTACTGATAGGTTAAAGAGAACCAGGCCTGGGCATTGGCGATGCCGCCAGTAACCCGACGCCCGGTAGCACGATATTTGGCGATGAAATGTAGCGAAGTAGAGCCTGAGTAAAGCCGTTTCCAGTTTGCTGGAGGACGATTAATCGGTACGAGGTTTCCTTCATCATCAAACAACGCTACGCCAATATTGGTGGCAATCCCTGGCCCCTCTCCCACGGAAAGCACATCCGGATTTTTACCATCCGCGACACCGTGAAACGCCACACCCACACGTTCACTCACCACCGTGCTACATTCCTGTAAATGAATAACAAAAGGCACCGGTGCGCTATCTTCCCCTACCGCATGAAACCGGTTACTGCTGATTTGCCCCATATTGACCGTCATTTGTTTATCACCGGCTTCAATCCGGCAAGTTTCCGCAATAATGACGCCCTGAAATTGCATATTTCCGCCGGGCAGCGTGGTGTTCCATTTATTTCCGGCCAGAGCAAACATTGGCAGCAACGACGCTAATAGAAATAATCTCTTCCTTTTCATCGTTATTTTTATCGCACAAGGGTGGGCATCCCTGCCCGTAATGACGTCCCTGAACCTGGGTAGGTTATTGATACTGAACCTTGAAGGTCGCATCCGCATTAGCAGCACCCGGGGTTGCGGCACCGGTTGCAAAATAACGCGCCTGGAACGGAATGGTGTTGGTTCCGTTATTCAGGGTTGTTTCTGAACTAAATGTCGCACCGTCCAGCGCCAGCGCAGCACCCGTTCTGTCCAGGATCTGCACACCAACGTTTGTTGCGCTACCCGCAGCTGAACTCTGCAGAGCCAGAACGTTGGTATGACCCGCATCAATCGCCGTACCTAAAAAGGCAACAGCGGCTTTAGATGCAACATTGGTATCGCAATCATTCAGCTGAATGTTAAAACCGACAGCAGAACTGGTCGCTCCTTCCTGTGCCAGCGATGCGGTACGAACCTGTCCTAACTGAACGGTTTGATCAACAGAGCCTGCATCAACTGCGCAAGCGGCGTTAACAACTTCCCCTTTAAAGTGAACGGTCCCACCATTTACCGTCGTGGCAGCGGCCAGAGCCGCTGTAGAACTGAGGGACAGAGCCGACAGAACAACGATTGCCAGAGTTTTAATTTTCATGCTGCTTTCCTTTCAAAAAACTATTTCTAAATCGACATGGGCAGTCGTTCTGTACACTTTGTTTTGTCAACGAGTTTGACTGCCAACACTGCACAGTTTTCCCCCAAAAGATGAAACATTTGGGGCCATTTTGACTCATAGAGGAAAGCATCGCGGACAAACTTTTTCAGTTTATTTGTTGGCTTAATATTCTATTGTTATCTTTATTTATAGATTTTTATATTGCATGAGGTGGTTTTTGGAGAGAAGAATGAGGAAGATGCGTCGAGCCACAGAAACGTTAGCTTTACATATAGCGGAGGTGATGTGAAATTAATTTACAAGAGAAATAATTTACATATCAAACAGTTAGATGCTTTTTGTTGTTTTTTAATATTTTTATGCTTGAGAAAAAATACGTAACTTATTTATGATATGGACAGTTTGGCCCCAATTGTCTTGTATTTATTTGCTTTTTAACTTTATTATCAATAAGTTAAATTAAACTTCTTCTCTTTTTAATTTTTCGTTTATGAGATTATTTCTTTCCCATAATCCGGCAAAACGAGCAGCATTACTGGCGGTATAACGCACAGTATGGCGAATATTTCGATGCCCGAGATAATCCTGAATTAAACGGGTATCGGCACCACGCTCCGCCAGTTCATAACCGCAAGCATGCCTTAACATATGAGGATGAGTCTGCGTTACGGTTCCAGCTTCAATACCGGCATCGCGAATAATGCGATAGGCCTGCTGGCGAGAAAGCCGACTCCCGCGGCGAGAAATAAATATAGCGTCAGTCCGGTCAGCGCCTTTCCAGTTAGCACGTTCCTGGGTCCATCGTTCCACGGCTTCACGCTCATCAAAACGTAACGGGTGAACGGTAGAAAATCCGTTCTTCAGTCGGCGAATATTTATTCTACCTTCATTAAGGTCAAGGTCCTGATAATGCAGATCAAGCAGTTCACTAATACGCATCCCATGCCGATATGCCAACAGAATAAGACAATAATCTCTGGCTCCCGTTGCCCCGTAACAAACCGCCTGCATCATGGCCTGAACTTCTTTACCGGTAAGATAACGACGTTTACTCACAATAGTAGTACTCCTAACTGAGATATATTTGAATGAATACCTATAGGAAACCTCAATCGGTCAAAATTAGCCCAATAGATAAAAAGATAACCACACACGGAGTGATGTGGCTATCAGTCAATTACATTAAATATCATACAAAAATAAAATATCACTGATGTGACAACATCTATTTTCATTGATTTGATTCAATATAACAATAGATTGCAGTGGATTAACTTCCAGTTGCTTAAAAAATAAAGAAAAAAGTGCGGAAACAGGAGAATTTAAGTGATGTGTAAATTTATGAATGATTTTGTTTATTTATTTTGAAGAACATAAACCATTGTATTTTGTATGGATATGGTTAACTTAATGTTTATTATGATAATTAAGAATCACACTTACAATAACATCAATTAATAAATGGTTAATCATTTTTGATATATCGTAAGAATAATGTAGTTTTAAACACCATCCCTGGTATCTCAACTATCTCTATAAAACAGCGTGACGCTGTCGTCCTCTGGCTCTATCCCAGATGCCGTAAAAACGCCCTGCATTGCTGGCGGTATACCAGACAGTATGACGAATATTGCGATGCCCAAGATAATCCTGGATAAGTCGCGTATCTATTCCCATATTCGCCAAAGCAAAACCACACGAATGGCGTAACATGTGCGGATGAATCTCCAGTGACAACCCGGCATTACCACCGGAAGTCGAGATAATATGGTAAAACTGTTGCCGAGAAAGCGGATTTCCCTTACGAGATAAAAATACCCACTCGCTCTCAGCATGCGGGTACGAAGTACGGATACTCAACCAGTTTTTTAAAGCCTGAACTTCTTTGTTCAATAGCGGATGCGTTGTTGAAAAGCCTTTTTTTAATCGATGGATATATATACACTTTGCCTTAAGATCAATATCCGAAATCCTCAATCGACAAATTTCACTCGCCCGGAAACCATGAATAAAACAAAGCAAAGTCAGACAATAATTACGTGCTGCATGAGGCCCGGTATTTGCTGCTTTAAGGAGTGATTCGATTTCACTATGGGTCAGGAAGTTCCTTTTTTTGTTATCAGCCTTATTCTTCATCGTTTTTCCCTTAGAATTACAGACGCGCACTAGCTGTGCTGGGTTAGCAATAATCCAACATTTTTATCCTGATTATGTTTATAAAAGCGAACGTTTGCTTAATAACTAACGTAAGTGGACCAGTTCTTCTGAGTGAACTTAAATGGAGTAGCGATAGTTACTTATAATAACTTTGCCATACAAACGCCATGCTCTTGCATGCTATGTACCTTTATATATTTATCAATCGGATACGAATCTAATAATAACCCTCATCATTAATGCAACTAATCTTATCTATATATCATGTGATATGTTCTGTAACAAGTAAAATCAACATAAAAAATTCAGCAAAATTTAATATTCGTTCAACTAGCCGTCTCACATATAACATTATTAGTCAACTCCATTTACCACAAAATGGCTATTTCATGGAACGCAGTAATTTCTTAGTGGCTATTATCAAGCTAATTCTTAGGTCCCTAGCGATTATTCCTGGCTGGTTCGTCAGTTTAGGTCATGAGATTGTTACATTCCTTTTTATCCTGGAGATATGGGGGAACGCAGGCGACGCTTTTTCATCTACATCCGTTGGTAAATATGGCTTTGGTCACTACGACTTAAACCCTCCTCAATCACAGCTACTCGCCGGGCGATATGGCAAACAAACTAATTGAAACATCATCCTGAAAACACCAGCATCAACAAGCCTCTCCAGATCGACATCAGGAGTGACCAGTTACAAGCCACAAACCAAGAAACATATTTCATGATGAGAATTATGCTCAGCCTGATGGCGGGTAAACACTTATTTTCACCAAGCTCACTGAGTTAGCTTGCAAAGCTTTCTTTGTTTAGATTCTAAATAAATTATTTATAAAACATATAGTTAAAAGAAAATCTTTAGTTTTTGAAGACCACCGCAAGTGTTCGTCTGGCTTCACATGGCATCTGCCTCTTAGAAAAAGATCGACATATTTTGTGACACGAATTGCAAATCTGGTTTTGTTGTATGGATTGCGTGATTTTTGATCTGGTATAACAGGTATAAAGGTGCACCACGATAGTCAATGAAACTGGGCATCTCGCAATCTATGGCAAACATCACTTCAGTTCTTTCTCATCGGGTGATGAAAACGCACTTCAGTCTGAAAGGAATATGAAAATGAGATCAACAGACACTCTATTTTATGACTCTGGGTAAAATGGATTGAGTAAGCGATATAGCTTACGAAAATTCAAATCAATTAAACATCAGCAGAGATTTTATACTCAGGTATTTAATCTGGCTCTCTGTTTATTTAAATAATGTGGAAAGAGATTTTTCACAGGAGACATTATACAAAAAATATAAAATACAGCTACCCGTTGCCAAAGACACTATAAGCCTGGCAAAAAATATTACACAACATAAATGCTAATTGTTTATGCGGGCTTTGTATTGCTTTCTGTATCCTACAAATGAGTGAAATTTATGAAAAAGGCTAAAATACTTTCTGGCGTATTATTACTGTGCTTTTCGTCCCCATTAATTTCTCAGGCTGCGACACTGGACGTACGTGGTGGATATCGTAGTGGAAGCCACGCCTATGAGACTCGACTCAAAGTCAGTGAGGGATGGCAAAATGGATGGTGGGCAAGCATGGAAAGTAATACCTGGAATACCATTCATGATAATAAAAAGGAAAATGCCGCACTCAATGATGTTCAGGTTGAAGTTAATTACGCAATTAAACTTGATGATCAATGGACGGTACGCCCGGGAATGTTAACGCATTTTAGCAGCAACGGCACACGTTACGGACCCTACGTAAAACTGTCCTGGGACGCGACAAAAGATCTTAATTTTGGCATTCGCTATCGTTACGACTGGAAAGCTTACCGACAACAAGACTTATCCGGTGATATGTCTCGTGATAACGTTCATCGTTGGGATGGATATGTCACTTACCATATTAATAGTGATTTCACCTTCGCATGGCAAACGACGCTATACAGCAAACAGAACGATTATCGCTATGCAAACCATAAGAAATGGGCGACGGAAAATGCATTTGTTCTACAATACCATATGACGCCCGATATTACGCCATACATAGAATATGACTACCTTGACCGTCAGGGTGTTTACAACGGCAGAGATAATTTATCGGAAAACAGTTATCGCATTGGTGTGTCATTTAAACTGTAGTAGACAGGAGACAGTCACAATGAATAAAACAATAACGGCGCTTGCTATCATGATGGCTTCATTTGCCGCAAACGCGTCTGTATTACCGGAAACTCCTGTGCCATTTAAAAGTGGTACCGGAGCAATTGATAACGACACTGTCTACATTGGTTTAGGTAGCGCAGGTACGGCATGGTACAAGCTGGATACACAGGCCAAAGATAAAAAATGGACAGCGTTAGCTGCATTCCCTGGTGGACCAAGAGATCAAGCAACCTCGGCATTTATTGATGGTGATCTGTATGTGTTTGGCGGCATTGGCAAAAATAGCAAGGGCTTGACTCAGGTATTTAATGACGTACACAAATACAACCCCAAAACCAATAGCTGGGTTAAATTGATGTCGCACGCGCCAATGGGCATGGCGGGCCATGTGACTTTTGTACACAACGGCAAAGCTTATGTTACTGGCGGTGTTAACCAGAATATCTTCAATGGCTATTTTGAAGATCTCAACGAGGCTGGAAAAGATTCAACCGCTATAGATAAAATCAACGCTCACTATTTTGACAAAAAAGCAGAAGATTATTTCTTCAATAAGTTTCTGTTGTCTTTTGATCCCTCAACCCAGCAATGGAGTTACGCTGGCGAATCTCCCTGGTACGGAACGGCTGGTGCGGCGGTTGTGAATAAAGGTGATAAAACCTGGCTTATTAATGGCGAAGCCAAACCCGGATTGCGAACGGATGCCGTATTTGAACTTGATTTCACCGGTGATAATTTAAAATGGAATAGGCTTGCTCCCGTCTCATCACCAGATGGCGTCGCTGGCGGTTTTGCGGGGATAAGCAATGATTCTCTTATATTTGCCGGAGGGGCCGGATTCAAAGGTTCACGAGAAAATTACCAGAACGGTAAGAACTATGCGCATGAAGGCCTGAAAAAATCATATAGCACTGATATTCATCTTTGGCATAACGGGAAATGGGATAAATCGGGTGAATTATCGCAAGGTCGGGCCTACGGAGTATCATTGCCCTGGAATAATAGTCTATTGATTATTGGCGGTGAATCTGCAGGCGGCAAAGCGGTGACGGATTCAGTTTTGATCTCTGTGAAGGATAATAAAGTCACAGTACAAAACTAACGCTTCAGGGCCCCGGTAAAGGGCCCTGCTATCAATTTGTCATTTCAATTACGCGAAAATTATATGAACGCAATAATATCGCCCAATTATTACTATGTTCTTACCGTTGCTGGTCAGTCTAATGCCATGGCGTATGGCGAAGGACTGCCATTACCGGACAGGGAAGATGCGCCTCATCCCAGAATCAAACAATTAGCGAGATTTACGCATACGCATCCCGGAGGCCCGCCATGTCACTTTAACGACATTATTCCACTGACTCACTGCCCACACGATGTTCAGGATATGCAGGGTTATCACCATCCTCTGGCAACGAATCATCAAACACAGTACGGCACCGTTGGCCAGGCACTGCATATTGCACGGAAATTACTGCCCTTCATTCCTGATAATGCAGGGATTCTCATCGTCCCGTGTTGCCGTGGCGGATCGGCTTTTACCGCGGGCAGCGAGGGGACATATTCAGAACGGCACGGAGCCAGCCATGATGCTTGTCGTTGGGGAACGGATACCCCGCTCTACCAGGATTTAGTCAGCAGAACGCGAGCCGCACTGGCAAAAAATCCGCATAACAAATTCCTCGGCGTATGCTGGATGCAAGGCGAATTTGACTTAATGACCAGTGACTACGCGTCACACCCTCAACACTTTAATCATATGGTTGAAGCCTTTCGTAGGGATCTAAAACAATTCCATTCTCAGCTTAATAATATTACTGCCGCGCCGTGGTTTTGCGGCGATACCACCTGGTACTGGAAAGAAAATTTCCCTCATGCGTATGAAGCTATTTATGGCAATTATCAAAATAATGTTTTAGCCAATATTATTTTCGTCGACTTCCAGCAACAAGGTGAAAGAGGACTGACGAACGCGCCTGATGAAGATCCGGACGATTTAAGCACGGGATATTTCGGTTCAGCGTACCGGTCAGCGGAGAACTGGACGACGTCACTGCGAAGCAGTCATTTCAGCGCGGCAGCCCGTCGGGGGATTATTTCTGACAGATTTGTAGAAGCAATTTTGCAGTTTTGGCGCGAAAGGTGAGCGGGGAGTTTATTCATGGGGGATGTCCTTGTCCATTCCCAGAGCAGACAACAAAAAACAAATGAGATCAAGGTAATATCTCTTCACTTGCGGGCTCGAACAGCAGGCAATTGCCAATATAATAATCTGGCACAAGGGTGAAAAACGCGCACCGCATAAACCGTTGTTATTGCTTACAGATTAGCCGGATGCCTTAATAGACATCCGCGCCTTTTCGGTTATGGCTCGGAAATCTACGAACATCTACACAGTTTACTGGAACGTTTTGGGCCACAGCGTTCGCAGCACCGTCCTGATATGCCGTTCTGGCGATTATAAGTCGACGGATTCTGGCAAATAGACGATGATGATATGCTTAATGATGTTCAAAGAAATTAGGCCATTATTATATTATTGCTTGCATTTTCTTTCATTCCTAAAAGCACCCGCCATTAATCCCAGGCGCATTATGCAAAGGAAAATGATTAGGTAAACAATAAGATTTATAATCAGGAAAGGCGACTCGCAATAAAACGGAAAGTCGCCTTAACATTGGTAAAATATGCCCTTTACTACTCCTGTATCATGAACGGCTCATCACATTTAAAGCTGACGTTGATCCAGACTACCATATATTGCCTTTATTTCATTTTTTACGCCTTCGCCACGGTACACCAAAGACGTATCGTATCGTTGATACTTATCTTCCCGTGCAGCACTGAACCAGTTAAAAGATCCGACACACAGCAGTTCTTCATCCTCAATCACAATTTTGCTGTGGACACGATTAACCAATTTCGTAGCGATACCCATCTTATTGAGCTTTTCAACAGCATCATTCAGCAGATGTTGTTTCTCCTGACGCTTATCATCATCGACATGCGCTATATTGCAGTTTTTATCCGTCACCACGGTAATATCAATGCCCCGGGAACGGGCCAAAGCCATTGATGCCAGAAATCCCGTTTGCTCCACTTTTTGCCAAGATAACCAAGGGGAAATAATCGTTATTTTCTTTTGAGCTCCGGCAAGAGTCTTGTTCAAAAATCCATCATGCTGCTCCACACCATGCAGCGTTGAAATTTGTGTATGTGCGGAAATTAAATCCTGTCGTTTCTGAAACTCAAATTGCAACGCATTATTATCTGAAGAAAAGAGATATTTTGCCAATAACCCTCGCGGCGAAAATGCGGGCTGCATCTCGATAAGGTCCATATCGCCAAATACCAGAAAACTATCTTTAGCGCGTGAGACAGCAACATTGAGGATACTGCTGTTGCTATCAAGAAACCTGCCATCTTCATGTTTTGAGTAGACAGGAGAAAAGAGAACAATCGCCCTTTCCGCCCCCTGCAAGGAGTGCACAGTCCCCACTGTCAGTGAACCCTGCTCGTCTTTGCCATTAATTTCCAGCTTACGCAATGACGTTTTGATAGCATTAACCTGCGCCGAAAATGGCGTCACAACACCAACAACTTTGTACAGTGGTTCCCCGTAATGGCGCTCTATATCATCCTTATGTGCCACCAGCCATGCTGCTATTGTTTCAGCTTCAAGAGGGTTATAACGGCTTCCTCCATTTGGCTTCATGCCTCTACCATCAATATGTAAATATCCCATTGCGGGGAAAATCGTCCCTTTTTCCATCCCTCTTTTAGGCTGCAACTTACCGTGATAGCAAAGTGAGTTACAGTAGCCGATGATGTTATTGAAACAGCGACGATGCTCATACAGATACATTCCGCGCTCGAACTTGGGATCATACTGGTAGTGAGAGTTGAACTGGGCTACCTGCATTACGCTGCCAGATGCTGCACTTTTTCCAGACCCATTTATTATCGAATACGGTGACCGCCTGAGCGGCCACCTTTAATCGTGGGCAGTTACACAGAATTATTTACAGGGCCTTGCTGGGAGTTCTTACACTTGCTCGCGATATTCAATTGGCCATTGTCAACAAGATGACGCAGGTTTTGATTGGTGATATCTATTTACGTCAGCAATGTGATGTGTTTTGGCTCGGCTATACCATCAGTCCCGCTTATACTCGCCAGGGATATGCAATTGAAGCAATTACCGCCACGATTGACTGGATAAAAGAGAACGGTTTTTCACTCATCAAAGCCGGTGTGAATCCGGAAAATACCCTTTCAAAAAAATTACTTATCAGGATTGGCTTCAATTTTTCGAGCATCGAAGATGGGTGAGCATATTTATGTTCTGGATTAAACAAAAGGAGAATAATCTCCCGAAGGGAAAAGCCGATGAGGCCATTTCAGGCGTACTTCAACATGCATTCGTCAGTGTCATCTGCCTTTTCCAGTAAATGGGTTGGCATTCAATTTCCAAAGTACATCACACTTTTTCTACTGAAACATATCCCTCCTATAACTACGTGTTAATATTCGCTCCGTAAATACCTTTCAACTCAACCCGAGGCTTTGATGCTGGAGAATGTAATCATCCGATAATCAGTTCCCCGACCTTTTCAGGCCGGACTGATTATCAATGCGCCGAAATCGAATGCGGACACCGCGGTGTGTTTGCACGTTTTGCACATGATGATTAAACAGGTTCTTCAGTATGAATTTATCCCGTCAGGAACAACGTACGTTACACGTTCTCGCTAAAGGTGGACGTATTGCGCACGTCCGCGATTCTTCAGGCCGCGTCACTTCCGTTGAATGCTACAGCCGCGAAGGGCTGTTGCTGACCGACTGCACGCTCGCCGTCTTCAAAAAACTCAAAACCAAAAAACTTATCAAGTCCGTCAATGGTCAGCCCTATCGAATCAACACTACCGGGCTGAATAACGTTCGCGCTCAGCTCGATAATCGCTAAGGAGAGTTTCGATGACAGCACACCACTTCACTTTTCAAATCACAGATGAAAGTGATGCCAGTGATATCCGGGAAGTCGAAACCCGCGCATTTGGCTTCAGCAAAGAAGCCGATTTAACGGCCTCTTTACTTGAGGATGAAAGCGCGCGCCCTGCGTTATCGCTGCTGGCCCGACATGAAGGCAAAGCCGTCGGGCATATTTTATTTACCCGGGCAACCTTCAAAGGGGAAATGGATTCACCGCTGATGCATATCCTCGCTCCCCTGGCAGTCATACCGGAATACCAGGGGATGGGCGTGGGAGGACGGTTGATACGCACTGGCATCGAGCACCTGAGGTTGATGGGCTGCCAGACGGTTTTTGTTCTCGGCCACGCCACCTATTACCCCCGACATGGGTTCGAACCCTGTGCCGGAGACAAAGGCTATCCGGCACCTTATCCCATCCCGGAGGAGCACAAAGCCTGCTGGATGATGCAAGCACTCACCGCTCAGCCCATGAACGTGACCGGCCACATCCAGTGCGCGCAGGCCCTGATGAAACCGGAGCACTGGCGTGAATAACAATCTTGTTGTGCCCTTTTTAATGCTTAACCCAATAACAGGAATTAACTAATGGATATTCCACGTATTTTTACCATCAGTGAAAGCGAACACCGCATCCACAACCCGTTCACCGAAGAGAAGTACGCCACGCTGGGTCGCGTGCTGCGCATGAAACCAGAGACCCGAATTCTGGACCTCGGCAGCGGCTCGGGCGAGATGCTCTGCACCTGGGCCCGGGATCATGGCATTACGGGGACTGGAATCGACATGAGTTCGCTCTTCACCGCGCAGGCCAGACGCCGCGCGGAAGAACTCGGCGTCAGCGAACGCGTACATTTTATTCATAATGATGCGGCGGGTTACGTCGCCAATGAAAAATGTGACGTAGCAGCCTGCGTTGGCGCGACCTGGATTGCCGGAGGCTTTGCCGGGACAGTCGAACTGCTGGCGCAGAGCCTTAAACCGGGCGGGATCATGCTCATCGGTGAACCTTACTGGCGTCAGCTTCCGGCAACGGACGAGATAGCCCAGGCCTGTGGCGTCAGCTCGACGACCGATTTTCTGACGCTACCAGGGCTTGTCAGCGCGTTTGACGACCTCGGCTACGACGTGGTGGAAATGGTACTGGCGGACCAGGAAGGCTGGGACCGATATGAGGCCGCGAAATGGCTGACCATGCGCCGCTGGCTGGAGGCCAATCCTGACGATGACTTCGCCGCCGAAGTCAGGGCCGAGCTAAACATCTCGCCGAAACGCCACGTAACGTACGCGCGGGAATACTTTGGCTGGGGCGTGTTCGCACTCATCGCTAGGTAACAACAGGTTCCCGGTATTTCTGACTGGAGATACCGGGGGCTTAGCCTTTGCTTTAATCTGATGCATCACCTGCACAATACATATTCAGTATGTTTATTAATCAAGATGTCACCATAAGGAGCATCATATGTCACAACATGAACAGTTCTGTCAGGCTTGCGGAATGCCGATGTCGGCACCAGATGCACACAGTGCCAGTGATCAATATTGTGCGTACTGCAGCTACAGCAACGGCAATCTCAAACCCTGGGAAGAAGCGGTATCAGGTTTAGCCAGCTTCCTTGATTCCTGGCAAAAAGTCGGCCCGGAGGAAGCACATAAGCGTGCAAAACGTTATCTGACGGCAATGCCAGCCTGGGCTCATAAAGCGGAGAGTGATTTGAGCTGATTATCTATACTCCCTCTGAATCTATTCAGGAGATCCGATGTTTTCTTACATTATGCTGGGAACCAACGACCTGCCACGCGCCATTACATTCTAAGATCCGCTGATGGAGATGCTGGGGTATCCACGTGCAGGACGTAATGAAGAGGGAGCGTCCTGCAACAAAGTGGTGCGATAACAGTTACCGCGTTTTATTCATTCTCATTATTTCAACCATAATCACTGGTCTCTCTAGCCCGTAACTTTCACAAACGTTGAGCGCTTTTATTCCACTCGGCTCACATAATTTTTTATTTGTTCAGCTTTGCGCGTTTTCACGTGAACGTTCTCACAATTATTCGACCAGTCTGCGCCTATAAAACGCTCAACGAGTGATTGTTTTACGGTCTACGGAGATAGCTATGTCATTTTCTGTGCAGGAAACCCTGTTCTCGCTTTTGCAGCACAATGCGATTTCAGGACACGAAAACGCTGTCGCTGACGTCATGCTGTGCGAATTCAGGCGTCAGGCAAAAGAGGTCTGGCGAGACAGGCTTGGGAATGTCGTCGCGCGCTACGGTAGTGATAAACCCGATGCGCTGCGACTGATGATTTTTGCGCATATGGATGAAGTCGGTTTTATGGTGCGCAAAATAGAGCCTTCTGGATTTTTACGCTTTGAACGCGTAGGCGGTCCTGCGCAGGTCACTATGGCTGGATCCATCGTCACCCTCACCGGGGACAAAGGGCCAGTCATGGGGTGTATCGGCATTAAGTCCTACCACTTTGCCAAAGGCGACGAGCGCACGCAGTCACCTTCTGTCGACAAACTGTGGATTGATATTGGTGCCAAAGACAAAGACGACGCTATACGAATGGGCATTCAGGTCGGTACGCCTGTCACTCTGTATAACCCGCCGCAACTCCTGGCAAACGATCTGGTGTGCAGTAAAGCACTAGACGATCGTCTGGGCTGTACTGCCCTGCTCGGTGTAGCGGATGCTATCAGTACTACGGAGCTTGATATCGCCGTTTATCTGGTGGCTTCGGTACAGGAAGAATTTAATATCCGCGGCATTGTTCCCGTATTACGCCGTGTAAAACCTGACCTGGCGATTGGTATTGATATCACTCCATCGTGTGACACCCCTGATTTACACGATTATTCCGAGGTCAGGATTAATCAGGGCGTTGGGATCACCTGCCTGAACTACCATGGTCGGGGAACGCTGGCCGGATTAATCACGCCTCCTCGCCTGATACGGATGTTGGAACAGACGGCTCTTGAACACAACATTCCGGTGCAGCGAGAAGTGGCTCCCGGCGTGATAACAGAAACCGGTTATATCCAGGTTGAGCAGGATGGTATTCCCTGCGCCAGTCTCTCTATTCCTTGTCGCTATACCCATTCTCCGGCGGAGGTTGCCAGCCTGCGTGATTTGACTGATTGCATCCGCCTATTGACCGCTCTGGCAGGTATGTCAGCAGCACATTTCCCCGTTGAGCCTGATTCAGGCACTACACAAGAGGCACATCCATTATGAAAAAGATCCTTGTGGCATGCGGTACCGGCATGTCGACTTCAACCATGATTGCACACAAGCTGCAAGAGTTCCTGACTGAACAGGGCATTTCAGCCACTACCGCCCAATGCTGTCTGAATGAGATCCCTCTTAACTGTAACGGTATGGACCTTATTGTAACCTCCATGCGAACCAACAGTGATTACGGCATCCCTACGCTTAATGGCGCCGCCCTGCTCACAGGGATCAACGACGACGCGTTAAAACAACAAATCAAGGCTCTGTTAACTCAATAAAAGGAGGCATTATGTTTGATTACATCCTGTCTCTCGGCGGTACCGTTTTCGTCCCTATCATCATGATCGTGATTGGCCTTATCTTCCGCATCCCCTGGCTGCAGGCGATTAAGGCAGGGGTAACGGTTGGGATTGGTTTTGTCGGTATGGGACTGGTGATCGTCATGGCGATCGACAGCCTCAGTCCCCCTATCAAAGTGATGATTGAGCGTTTCGGCCTGGCCCTGCATGTCTTTGACGTTGGCGCAGGCCCTGCCTCCGGCGTTGGTTATGCGACAGCCATTGGCGCCATGATTATCCCAGTTATTTTTCTTCTCAATGTCGCCATGCTGGTCACCCGTCTGACCAAAACGATGAACGTCGATATTTACAATTACTGGCACTACGCCATTACGGGTACGGTGGTCCAGCTTATGACCGGTAGCCTGATTTATGGTGTGCTGGGGGCAATCTGCCATGCGGCGCTATCGTTAAAAATGGCCGACTGGACGGCAAAACGGGTACAGAACATCGTCGGGCTGGAAGGTATTTCGATACCGCAAGGCTACGGTTCCAGTTCAGTACCGCTTTTCGTTCTACTTGATGCTATCTATGAAAAAATCCCTTTCATGAAGGGACGCAATATCGATGCTCAGGAGATCCAGAAACGCTACGGCATGGTCGGCGATCCGGTGATTATCGGCGTAGTGCTCGGTCTGATTTTTGGCCTGGCGGCTGGTGAAGGCTTTAAAGGTTGCGCCAGTCTGATGATTACCGTTGCGGCAATCATGGTGCTGTTCCCGCGCATGATCCGCCTGATTGTTGAGGGCCTGATGCCCATCTCCGACGGTGCAAGAAAGTTCTTCCAGAAATATTTCAAAGGACGTGAAGTGTATATCGGTCTGGATACTGCTGTGACGCTGGGGCATCCAACCACCATTGCTGTCGGTCTGCTACTGATACCCATTATGTTAATTCTGGCCAGCATTTTACCGGGCAACAAAGTGTTACCCCTCGCAGACCTGCCGGTAGCACCGTTCTTTATCTGTATGGCTACGGTTATCCACCGCGGAGACCTGGTCAGGACGTTGATAAGCGGGGTCATCGTGATGATTACCGTCCTGCTGATCGCCACCCAGTTCGCGCCTTACTTCACTGAAATGGCGCTCAAAGGCGGTTTCAGTTTTGCCGGTGAAAGTGCGCAAATCTCAGCGTTGTCCGTGGGCAATATGTTCGGTTGGTCGATTTCTGAATTGATGTCGCTTGGGATTATTGGCGTTGTCGTGGCGGTCGGTATTGTCGCCAGCGTCGTGCTGTTCTTACGTAAACGTGAATTATCGGAATAAGGAGTACTTTCAATGAGTTGGCTGAAAGAGGTTATTGGGACGGAAAAAGCGGTCATCGCCATGTGCCATCTACGTGCATTGCCCGGCGACCCGAGTTTTGATGCGCAGTTGGGGATGAACTGGGTTATCGACAAAGCCTGGGACGATCTGATGGCGCTCCAAAATGGTGGGGTGGATGCAGTCATGTTCTCCAACGAGTTTAGTCTTCCCTATCTCACGAAGGTGCGTCCGGAAACCACTGCGGCAATGGCACGAATCATCGGGCAATTAATGAGCGATATCCGCATCCCGTTTGGCGTGAATGTTCTGTGGGATCCGGTCGCCTCATTCGACCTGGCGATGGCTACCGGCGCTAAGTTTATCCGCGAGATATTTACCGGTGCCTATGCCAGCGACTTTGGCGTCTGGGACACTAACGTCGGTGAGACCATCCGTCATCAACACCGGATTGGTGCAGGCGAAGTGAAAACCTTGTTCAATATCGTCCCAGAGGCCGCCGTGTATCTGGGCAATCGCGATATCTGTTCTATTGCTAAATCGACAGTATTTAACAACCATCCTGATGCGCTCTGTGTTTCTGGCCTGACCGCCGGGACGCGTACAGACAGCGCGCTGTTAAAACGGGTCAAAGAAACGGTGCCTGACACCGTCGTGTTGGCCAACACGGGCGTCTGCCTGGAAAACGTGGAGGAACAACTCAGTATCGCCGATGGCTGTGTGACCGCAACCACCTTTAAAAAGGACGGCGTTTTTGCCAATTTCGTTGACCAGGCGCGAGTCAGTCAGTTTATGGAGAAAGTGCATCATATACGCCGATAAGATAGGGATAAGCAGAGCGCTTATCCCCGGCAAAGAGCAATAACCCTTCTGCGATCCCTGCCGCCTTCGTCAAAAGTATCGACGGGGATCGCTACCAGATTAACCCGAATCGGCATGGAGTCAACGACGGATGATTAACGATATTAAATGGGTACAGGCACAACGTGAAGCCACCGACTGGCGTCAGGCCGTGGAAATCGCCACCCGCCCGCTGGTAGCCTATGGTGCCGCGCAGCCATGCTACGTTAATGGGATCATCGAAAATACCCTTAACTGGGGGCCTTATTATCTGATAGCCCCAGGAATCGCCTTGCCTCACGCCCGACCAGAGCAAGGCGCAAACTATAATCAGGTCAGTATCACCACGCTACGCACCCCGGTCGCCTTTGGTAACGAGGAGTGCGACCCCGTCTGGCTGCTTCTCTGCGTCAGCGCCACAGATGCCAACGCACATATTTTGACCATTCAGCGCATCAGCCAGTTTATTGATTCGCCACAACGCTTAGCGGCAGTGGGAAATGCCAGCACAGACGATGCACTGTTTGCGCTGGTATCAGGTTAACGGAGGCGCTTATGATCCTGCACCCTTCTCTCGCCAGCGCAAATCCTCTGCACTATGGTCGTGAGCTGACGGCATTGGACAATCTGGATTTTGGGAGCCTGCATCTGGATATTGAGGACAGCAGCTTCATTAACAACATTACGTTTGGGATGAAAACGGTGCAGGCCGTCGCCAGACAGACGCCTCATCCCTTGTCCTTTCATTTCATGGTTGCCCGGCCACAGCGCTGGTTTAACGCGCTGGCTGAAATCAGACCCGCGTGGATCTTCGTTCATGCAGAAACGCTGGACTATCCTTCGGAAACGTTAACTGAGATCCGCCATACCGGCGCACGAGCCGGACTGGTATTTAATCCGGCAACCCCGATCGACGCCTGGCGATATCTGGCGTCTGAGCTGGACGGAGTGATGGTGATGACCAGTGAGCCCGATGGGCAGGGACAGCGGTTTATTCCCTCCATGTGCGAGAAAATCCAAAAAGTACGCACGGCTTTTCCTCAGACCGAGTGCTGGGCCGACGGTGGAATTACGCTGGCAGCTGCACAGCAACTGGCAGCAGCCGGGGCGCAACATATGGTGATTGGGCGCGCCCTGTTCTCTTCATCTGACTATCGCGCGACCTTAGCTCAATTCGCCACCCTGTAAGAGGAGATTGTTTCTGATGAGCCAACAGAGACCTGACCGTATCAAACAGATGCTGCACTACCTGTGGCAACATCGTCACCTCTCCACACAGCAGGCCATGGAGCTTTTTGGCTATGCGGAAGCGACTGTCCGTCGTGATTTCCAGTATATTGCCAACCAGTATCCAGGCATGATCCGCGGTCACGGTTGCCTGGACTTCGACGACAGTACAGACGACAAAGAGTACGTCTTCGACGTGAAACGTACATTGCAATCTGTGGCGAAAAGAGAAATAGCTGCCCTTGCCCGAACAATGATCAAAGATGGCGACTGCTTTTTTCTCGACTCCGGCTCAACCTGCCTCGAACTGGCGAAATGCCTGGCCGATGCGCGGGTAAAGGTCATCTGCAACGACATTAAAATCGCCAATGAACTGGGCTGTTTTCCCCATGTGGAAAGTTACATTATCGGAGGACTGATTCGCCCAGGTTATTTTTCGGTAGGAGAGAGTCTGGCGCTGGAGATGATCAATGCCTTTTCCGTAGAACGTGCGTTTATCTCCTGCGATGCGCTGTCGCTGGAGACGGGGATCACCAATGCCACCATGTTTGAGGTCGGGGTGAAAACACGGATTATTCAACGCTCGCGTGAAGTTATTCTCATGGCCGATCACTCAAAATTTGATGCCGTTGAGCCGCATGCTGTAGCAACACTATCATGTATTAAAACGATCATCAGTGACAGCGGGTTACCTGAGACTATTGCACAGCGTTATCAGCGAGCCGGATGTCAGTTGTTTTTACCTCATTCAATAAAGTGATAAGTAAGTTCGTTCGAGAGGGATTTCAAGCAAAAATAATCAATGGCACCCAATAGAAAATATTGGCGATGCGCTCGAACGAATAAAGAAGCCCTATGCGCAATCCACACGCTACGATGTTGCAACAACACGCCATCTACTTTTTATTCTCATTCACTAAATGTGGTTGTTCTGGATTCATTATTCAAAGTGTGTACAAGATCACATTTAATCACTTCATTACAGTTCAGCATGCTGAACAAAGCATATTTTCCACTATGTAATGCCGATACCATTTATTCCATGAGCAAGAAGGAGCCATTATGGTTCGCAAAGGGTGTAATTCATTAGTCCGTGCTGAAAAAATATTAACCCACATTGCATGGGTTGGTATGGCAAGTTATATGGAGTTATTAAATAAATTCCAGTACCCCAAAAGCAGCCTGCTTAATTTATTGAATGTAATGGTGGAGTGTGGTTTCTTAATTAAAAACAAAAACGGCTACTATTCACTGGGAATAAAAAACTACGAATTGGGTTGTCAGGCGTTACACCGTCAAAATATATTTGAGGTGACTAAGCGGCCAATGCAGGAGTTGTCGCTGAAAAGTGGACTGGTTTGTCATCTTGGGGCGATGGAGAGCATTTCGGCTATCTATCTCGACAAGATCGAAAGTCCGGACTCTGTACCGACGAGCAAAAGCTGGATTGGCAAAAAACTTGAGTTGCATATTACCGCGTTGGGTAAGGCATTATTAGCCTGGAAGACACGAGAAGAACTGGATTATTTTTTAGAAGCACTCACGTTAACTCCACATACGCGCAATACATTTACCGATAAAAAATTGTTTCTGGAAGAATTACAAAAAACACGCCTTCGGGGATGGGCCATAGACAACGAAGAATCAACCTATGGGGCGGTATGTTTAAGTATGCCGGTATTCAATATGTATAACAGAGTTAACTATGCAATCTCACTTTCTGGCGATCCGGTAGTTTATTCAGGAAATAAGATAGACAGCTATCTGGAATTGCTCCGGAAATGCGCTGAGCAAATATCATATGGGCTGGGATACAGAAACGAAAATGAGCATTTACGAAAAGGAAACTGAGGTAATGAAAAAATTCAGCGGCATTATTCCACCGGTATCCAGCACGTTTCATCGTGACGGAACCCTTGATAAAAAGGCAATGCGCGAAGTTGCCGACTTCCTGATTAATAAAGGGGTCGACGGGCTGTTTTATCTGGGTACCGGTGGTGAATTTAGCCAAATGAATACAGCCCAGCGCATGGCGCTCGCCGAAGAAGCTGTAACCATTGTCGACGGGCGAGTGCCGGTATTGATTGGCGTCGGTTCCCCTTCCACTGACGAAGCGGTCAAACTGGCGCAGCATGCGCAAGCCTACGGCGCTGATGGTATCGTCGCCATCAACCCCTACTACTGGAAAGTCGCACCACGAAATCTTGACGACTATTACCAGCAGATCGCCCGTAGCGTCACCCTACCGGTGATCCTGTACAACTTTCCGGATCTGACGGGTCAGGACTTAACCCCGGAAACCGTGACGCGTCTGGCTCTGCAAAACGAGAATATCGTTGGCATCAAAGACACCATCGACAGCGTTGGTCACTTGCGTACGATGATCAACACAGTTAAGTCGGTACGCCCGTCGTTTTCGGTATTCTGCGGTTACGATGATCATTTGCTGAATACGATGCTGCTGGGCGGCGACGGTGCGATAACCGCCAGCGCTAACTTTGCTCCGGAACTCTCCGTCGGCATCTACCGCGCCTGGCGTGAAGGCGATCTGGCGACCGCTGCGACGCTGAATAAAAAACTACTACAACTGCCCGCTATTTACGCCCTCGAAACACCGTTTGTCTCACTGATCAAATACAGCATGCAGTGTGTCGGGCTGCCTGTAGAGACATATTGCTTACCACCGATTCTTGAAGCATCAGAAGAAGCAAAAGATAAAGTCCACGTGCTGCTTACCGCGCAGGGCATTTTACCAGTCTGAGGAGAAACTCATGTCTGTTCGCAATATTTTTGCTGACGAGAGCCACGATATTTACACCGTCAGAACGCACGCCGATGGCCCGGACGGCGAACTCCCATTAACCGCAGAGATGCTTATCAACCGCCCGAGCGGGGATCTGTTCGGTATGACCATGAATGCCGGAATGGGTTGGTCTCCGGACGAGCTGGATCGGGACGGTATTTTACTGCTCAGTACACTCGGTGGCTTACGCGGCGCAGACGGTAAACCCGTGGCGCTGGCGCTGCACCAGGGGCATTACGAACTGGACATCCAGATAAAAGCGGCGGCCGAGGTTATTAAAGCCAACCATGCCCTGCCCTATGCCGTGTACGTCTCCGATCCTTGTGACGGGCGTACTCAGGGTACAACGGGGATGTTTGATTCGCTACCATACCGAAATGACGCATCGATGGTAATGCGCCGCCTTATTCGCTCTCTGCCCGACGCGAAAGCAGTTATTGGTGTGGCGAGTTGCGATAAGGGGCTTCCGGCCACCATGATGGCACTCGCCGCGCAGCACAACATCGCAACCGTGCTGGTCCCCGGCGGCGCGACGCTGCCCGCAAAGGATGGAGAAGACAACGGCAAGGTGCAAACCATTGGCGCACGCTTCGCCAATGGCGAATTATCTCTACAGGACGCACGCCGTGCGGGCTGTAAAGCCTGTGCCTCTTCCGGCGGCGGCTGTCAATTTTTGGGCACTGCCGGGACATCTCAGGTGGTGGCCGAAGGATTGGGGCTGGCAATCCCACATTCAGCCCTTGCCCCTTCCGGTGAGCCTGTGTGGCGGGAGATCGCCAGAGCTTCCGCGCGAGCTGCGCTGAACCTGAGTCAAAAAGGCATCACCACCCGGGAAATTCTCACCGATAAAGCGATAGAGAATGCGATGACGGTCCATGCCGCGTTCGGTGGTTCAACAAACCTGCTGTTACACATCCCGGCAATTGCTCACCAGGCAGGTTGCCATATCCCGACCGTTGATGACTGGATCCGCATCAACAAGCGCGTGCCCCGACTGGTGAGCGTACTGCCTAATGGCCCGGTTTATCATCCAACGGTCAATGCCTTTATGGCAGGTGGTGTGCCGGAAGTCATGTTGCATCTGCGCAGCCTCGGATTGTTGCATGAAGACGTTATGACGGTTACCGGCAGCACGCTGAAAGAAAACCTCGACTGGTGGGAGCACTCCGAACGGCGTCAGCGGTTCAAGCAACTCCTGCTCGATCAGGAACAAATCAACGCTGACGAAGTGATCATGTCTCCGCAGCAAGCAAAAGCGCGCGGATTAACCTCAACTATCACCTTCCCGGTGGGTAATATTGCGCCAGAAGGTTCGGTGATCAAATCCACCGCCATTGACCCCTCGATGATTGATGAGCAAGGTATCTATTACCATAAAGGTGTGGCGAAGGTTTATCTGTCCGAGAAAAGTGCGATTTACGATATCAAACATGACAAGATCAAGGCGGGCGATATTCTGGTCATTATTGGCGTTGGACCTTCAGGTACAGGGATGGAAGAAACCTACCAGGTTACCAGTGCCCTGAAGCATCTGTCATACGGTAAGCATGTTTCGTTAATCACCGATGCACGTTTCTCGGGCGTTTCTACTGGCGCGTGCATCGGCCATGTGGGGCCAGAAGCGCTGGCCGGAGGCCCCATCGGTAAATTACGCACCGGGGATGTAATTGAAATTAAAATTGATTGTCGCGAGCTTCACGGCGAAGTCAATTTCCTCGGAACCCGTAGCGATGAACAATTACCTTCACAGGAGGAGGCAACTGCAATATTAAATGCCAGACCCAGCCATCAGGATTTACTTCCCGATCCTGAATTGCCAGATGATACCCAGCTATGGGCAATGCTTCAGGCCGTGAGTGGCGGGACATGGACCGGTTGTATTTATGATGTAAACAAAATTGGCGCGGCTTTGCGCGATTTTATGAATAAAAACTGAAAGCATAAATAAAAACATCCAGACACCTGAATTATCCGACTCTGCATCATTCGTTATTTGCTCAGTCGGATAATGATGGGTCGCTACCCTGTTATGAGAGGACGTTATGCCACTAATTATCGTTGTGGCAGGGATTGCTTTACTCCTGCTTTTAACCATAAAAATTAAGCTTAATACGTTTGTTTCGTTAATTATTGTCTCGATTGCTGTCGCCATCGCCAGTGGTATGGATTTGAGTAAAGTCGTCACCTCAGTCGAATCCGGGCTTGGCGGTACGCTGGGCCATATTGGTTTGATATTTGGCTTCGGTGTTATGCTCGGTCGCTTGCTGGCCGATGCGGGTGGTGCGCAGCGAATAGCGCTGACCATGCTGAATTATTTCGGGAAAAATAAACTTGACTGGGCAGTGGTCTGTTCGGCGTTTATTGTCGGTATCGCACTTTTTTTCGAAGTCGGTTTAATTCTTCTGGTACCTATTTTATTCGCTATTGCCCGTGAAGCAAAAATATCACCGATGTTTATGTGTGTGCCGATGCTTTCTGGTTTGCTGGTCGCACACGGTTTTTTGCCGCCGCACCCCGGCCCGACTGTTATCGCCAGGGAATATGGCGCTGATGTAGGATTGGTACTGATATACGGTATCATTGTCGGCATTCCAACCTTTATTCTTTGCGGCCCGGTATTGAATAAATTCTGCCAGCGCATTATTCCGGACGCCTTTAAAAAAGAGGGGAATATAGCCTCTCTCGGCGCGACCCGCCGATTCAGCGAAAGCGAAATGCCAGGCTTTGGGATCAGTTTTCTCACGGCAATGCTGCCGGTGATCCTGATGGCGGTTGTCACCATCATCCAGATGACTCATGCCAAAAGTGCCGCGGATTCTGGCTTATTTTACAACGTGATACTGTTCTTAGGTAATTCGACGATCGCCATGCTGATTTCACTGCTGTTCGCGATCTATACCATGGGCCTGGGGCGCGGGAAAACAATCCCTGACCTGATGGATTCTTGCGGAAAAGCTATCGCGGGTATTGCCGGTCTGCTGCTGATTATCGGTGGTGGTGGTGCATTCAAGCAAGTTCTCATCGACTCTGGCGTTGGTCAGTATATTTCCACCCTGGTTTCGGGTATGGATATTAACCCGATCTTGATGGCCTGGGGCGTGGCCGCATTCCTGCGTATTTGTCTGGGTTCAGCCACCGTCGCGGCGATCTCTACCGCCGGTCTGGTCATCCCATTGTTGGCAGTACATCCCAATACCAACCTGGCCTTGATTACGCTGGCTACCGGTGCCGGATCCTGTATTTGTTCTCACGTTAACGATGCCAGTTTCTGGATGATTAAAGACTTTTTTGGCCTGACCACCAAAGAAACGCTGTTATCCTGGACGTTGATGTCCACACTCTTATCCATCAGTGGGCTGATTTTTATTCTGCTCGCCAGCTTAGTTTTATAATCGGGTTCTTGCCAGTGAGCCAACCTGTTGTTCACTGTCCCCCATAATTTAGTGAGTGACGGCAACCGTCTGCACGGTGACGAATCGCTGGCGATCAAAAAGGGGCGATATTGAACCGTCGATTATGCTTGATGGGTGTACTCTCAGTAATACTGTAAAGCCGGAGCATGTCTCCGACTTTACAGTATGGGGGAACAGCAGGCGATCGCTCAAATGGTATGCTGGTTTATTTCATGTAAAAGAATAAAATATCTGTATAAAATCATGCCACTGGCAATCTGCATCAACTCTCCGGGTAAACAGGGTTAAGATGAGCATTTCCCCGGTTTAATACAGGTATACAAAAGTGGATAGAGATCAAACAAACAGCAGCCTGTTCAATGATGATCCCGTACTTCATGCAACATGGCTGTACTATCAGGAAGGCAAAAGCCAGACTGAAGTTGCAGCTATCATGGGGGTGTCCCGCGTCACGGTTGTCAAATACCTGCAAACAGCCCGGGAAAATGGACTGGTTCATATCAACCTGGATGTGAATGTCTTTGGCTCTATCGACGCTGCTTTGCAAATTCGCGATAAATTCAATCTCCAGAGAGTGATCATCGTGCCGGATGGCGAACATGCCGGAAAACGTGATGATACAAAGCTGATGCGGACTCGCCTTTCACGTGCCGGTGGCATGTATCTGAATCAGGTGATTGAGAATGGTGATGTGCTGGGGGTTGCCTGGGGAAGAACAATCCATCAGATGAGCAAAACCATGACGCCGAAGTCATGTAAAAATGTCACCGTTATACAGATGCTCGGTTCCATGCCATCTCAGCCAGACCTGACGATCATTGAATCCTCATCGCAAATCGCCTACAAGCTTTCAGGCCGTGTCGCCTCGCTGCACGTGCCCGCCGTGGTATCAAGCGCCAGACTGGCCATGGAGTTACAGGCAGAGCCTATTATTCGATCGAATTTTGACGTTCTGACTCGCTGTACGAAAGCCTTTTTTGTCGTGGGTAACGCGCTTGATGAAAATCCCCTGATTCGGGTGGGCGTGCTGAATAAGAAGGAAATGCAGACGTATCGGGATTTAGGCGCAGTAGGTGTCATTTGTGGTCGCTTCTATGACAAGGAAGGGATGCCCGTCGTGGCTGATGTTGACCAGCGTATTCTGGGAATCAGTCTGGCTCAGCTAAGGCAGATTGAACGGAAGATCTTCCTTGCTGGTGGGGAAAGAGGCTATGACGCAACGTTGGGTGCCCTGCTGGGAGGATATGTCACGGACCTGATTGTTGATGAAGGAACGGCAGAGTTTTTGCTGGCGTGTGAATTACCACACTAAAAGAATGAACAACTGCCCCATGTGGATATGGGGCAGGATTTTATTGATTAGCGGCGATAATAAGAACAATACCCACAATGTATGAAATAAACATGGTCAGCAGCAGTTTATTGGTTCCGGCTGGCGCACTGGCAAATTCTCTCCAGATGAAGACTCCCCAGATCACGGCAATCATTGTGGCCCCCTGTCCCAGACCGTAGGAAATGGCATACCCCGCCTGACCAGACGCAATCAGACTGAATGCCAGACCGACACACCAAATCATACCGCCCAGCCAGCCGCAAACATGATCCCGTAAGCTCCCGGAAAAATACATTTTCCCGTTGACCGGTTCTCCTGAAATAGGTTTTTTCATGACCAGCGTGTTAAGGACAAAGTTCGACAAGAACAGCCCCACGGCAAACAGAACAAGTGCTGAGTAAGGCGTCATCAGACCGCTGGCAGGCTGGCTGAAATTGTCAGACATGGAGTCCGCCAAGAAGCGGAAAAACCATCCCATGATGATACCCGCCAGAATGGCAGTAATGAGACCTTTATTACGGCGAGATTTATCCGCCTCCTGCGTGACACGACCATAGGCTATCGCGGTAAAAATAATGGCGATCACAACGCAGGCGACACCGAGGAACAGAATGAGCGGATCGCCCTGCGGATTGCCGATATAGGTGGTGATCACACCCAGAGCCAGTGCCAGCCCCACACCCACAGGAAAAGCTACCGCCATACCGGCAAGATTAATAGAAGCGACCAGAAGAATATTGGAAATATTGAAGATAATCCCTGCCAGTATTGCCGACATCAGACTACTGCTGCTCGCCTGCTGAATATCAGGTATAAAACTGCGACCGGCTTCGCCCATAGAACCCAGCGTGAAGGCAAATAACAAAGAACACAGCAATAATCCAATTGAATAATCCCAATAGAATAGAGGGAACTCCCATTTTTTATTGCTGACAAGTTTAGTTGTATTCGCCCATGAACCCCAGCAAATCATGGTAATAAAACACATTATTATGGCGACAGCATACGATTCCACGATAAACATAAATAACTCCTTGTGGTAGTTATAATCAATCGTTGTGGACAGAGGGAATAGCAGCCATTCTGCGAATGGCTGTCATATGTTATTAATTAAAATAAAGCTGTAATTACGCTTTCAAACCATACGTTTTGAATTTTTCAAGGACGATGGTCATTTCGGCTTCAGACAGCACGGGAACATCGTGATGTAATCCGCCACATTTGATGTATAAATCAGCCAGCGTCTCGGTTTCACCCGCCAGCCACAACGTCTTTTCCAGCGTGACGTCCATGGCCAGCATACCGTGGTGCTGCATCAGCAAGGACTTACTTTCTCTGATTCCTTTAGATACACCGTCGGCCAGTTCAGGACTGCCAAAGGTATAATAGGGAATACAGGGAATATGATCCGTCCCCGATACCGCCACCATATAATGAATGGCCGGAATTGAATGATTATGTATTGCCACCGCCGTGGAATTCACCGCATGCGTATGTATGACAGCATTCAATTCTGGTCTGGCTTTATAACACGCCAGATGAAATAACCATTCACTTGATGGTATTTTACCCGCTTCAGGTATTCCCTTATCGTCTACAAAGACAATCATGTCCGGCGTCATCTTTGAATAAGCGATCCCACTCGGCGTAATCAACATGCCACCGGTATACCTGGCACTCACATTACCTGATGTTCCTTGATTAAGACCTGACGCATTCATTTCCCGACAAGTGGAAATGATTTTTTCTGCTAACTTAATCCGTTCCATTCCTGATCCTTAATAGCAATGGCCGCCGTTTTAATGCTGTTCCCCCTGGAGTGCTTTACTCTTCAGGTCAGCAAACATATCCGCCAGCGCTGACTTACTGGCAGCACAGACTCCCCGCTCAGTAATGAAGCCGGTAATGTATCGGGCAGGCGTGACGTCGAAAGCGTAGTTCCCACAACGGGTTCCTTCAGGGGCGGTATTGACCCAGCTCAATTCTCCCTGAGGGTTTATCCCATAGACATGGGACTGCTCTTTTCCGTCACGTTGCTCAATCGGAATGCTTTTTCCGTCCTCGATAGTCCAGTCAATAGTGGGAGAAGGTAACGCGACGTAGAAGGGAACATGGTTATCATGGGCCGCCAGCGCCTTAAGATAGGTACCAATTTTATTACAGACATCCCCTCTGGCCGTGGTTCGATCGGTCCCAACAATGCAGAGATCAACGTCACCGTGTTGCATCAGGTGGCCACCCGCGTTGTCGGCGATCAGGGTGTGAGGAATACCGTGTGAGCCCAGTTCAAATGCCGTGAGTCCGCCCTGATTACGTGGCCGCGTTTCATCCACCCAGACGTGAACAGGGATTCCGTTTTCATGCGCTTTGTAGATGGGAGAAAGCGCGGTTCCCCAGTCTACAGTCGCCAGCCAGCCTGCGTTACAATGTGTCAGGATATTGACCACACTCCCGGCCGGTTTTTTCTGGGCTATTTCGCGGATGACTTCTGTACCATGTAATCCAATTTGTTCACACAACGCGACATCTTCCTCGGCAATTTCTGCCGCCTGTAGTGGTCAAGTAATATTGGCCACGGTTTTACAGTAAAAATGGTATCTGTTCTCTGACTCTTCCGGCGTCAGCCCATTTTCAGACTGCGGAAGAAGCGTTCCATGGGGCTGTTATCCCAGCAGTTTCCCCGCCGACTGACGCTTTGATTTATTCTGCAACGCCAGAGAAGTTGTTGATATTTAAGGCCTGTATATTTCACCAAAAACCATATTATAATAATCACTGTGCATCTTTCTCCCCCAGGGTTCAGTCAATAATTTTACCATGCCTAATTATGACAGGTGTAACAAGCATATTTTGCTATATAAATAAAATACATAATACTGATTATTGTAAGAACAGGAAGCAGACTAATGGTTTTTTTTGTGAGCACATTCCTTCTTATGTAGGAAGAGGCTGTATTATATTCAGTCAACTCTTTTTTACTAAAAACATTATCTATGCCATCAAAGTTGCCTGCTAGCTAATTTTTAGGATATCGCCTTGTCGTGGATTATGCACTCTAAACATGTAGAAGGTATTCATTATAAATACACAGACGGCCATCTTTTGTAAAATGGATGCCGTTTTAAGTGAGATTCTGATTTTCAAATTGTTCCGGACTGAGACCGCCACACCAACTGTACCATCGCCAGCGATTGTAATCGCACTCGATATAATTAAGTAAGTTTGCTGATTTTGCTGTTTACTGCGACAGATGTAAAGCTGTGGTGATTCATGCAGACTAAGTTCACGGACTCCGGCAGTAACACCGATGCATTCTGCAAGCTTCAGATCTTAACTACGAAATTCATGCGAATGGTGTTTACGTTTTTTTACTGGTTGAAACTGTTTTGTCTTGTGAGTCACCTCTGACTGAGAGTTTACTCACTTAGCCGCGTGTCCACTATTGCTGGGTAAGATCACAACACTTTAAAATGCCCTATATAGGGTTAACCAGTAATTATCTGTATGATAGCTTTGAGTTCGGGAGGAGGTAATGACTCCAACTTACTGATAGTGTTTTATGTTCAGATAATGCCCGATGACCTTGTCATGCAACTCCACCGATTTTGAGAACGACAGTAACTTCCGTCCCAGCCTTGCCAGATGTTGTCTCAGATTCAGATTATGTCGCTCAATGCGCTGAGTGTAACGCTTGCTGATAACGTGCAGCTTTCTCTTCAGGCGTGATTCATACAGCGGCCAGCCATCCGTCATCTATACCACGACCTCAAAGGCCGACAGCAGGCTCAGAAGACGCTCCAGTGTGGCCAGAGTGCGTTCACCGAAGACGTGCGCCACAACCGTCCTCCGTATCCTGTCATACGCGTAAAACAGCCAGCGCTGACGTGATTTAGCACCGACGTAGCCCCACTGTTCGTCCATTTCAGCGCAGACAATCACATCACTGCCCGGTTGTATGCGCGAGGTTACCGACTACGGCCTGAGTTTTTTAAGTGACGTAAAACCGTGTTGAGGCCAACGCCCATAATGCGTGCACTGGCGCGACATCCGACGCCATTCATGGCCATATCAATGATTTTCTGGTGCGTACCGGGCTGAGAGGCGGTGTAAGTGAACTGTAGTTGCCATGTTTTACGGCAATGAGAGCAGAGATAGCGCTGATGTCCGGCAGTGCTTTTGCCGTTACGCACCACGCCTTCAGTAGCGGAGCAGGAAGGACATCTGATGGAAATGGAAGCCACGCAAGCACCTTAAAATCACCATCATACACTAAATCAGTAAGTTGGCAGCATTACCGAAATCCCCATCCTTTAGGGCAGTGAGGATGTCAATAATAGCAGACCACATCATGAGTCATTCTGACCGACACATGCCAGAAGCAGAGGCTCCATCCCATTTTATACCTACCTTATAACACTTAGAAAAACAACATGTTAAAAATGTCTATTGGAAACAATTTTATTTCCAATTGTAATGATAACCATTCTCATATTAATATGACTACGTGATAATTAACTTTTGATGCACTCCGCATGTCTGACCGCGCCACTACCACAGCTTCCTTAACGTTCGAGTCGCTTTATGGCACACATCACGGCTGGTTGAAAAGCTGGCTGACGCGCAAACTCCAGTCTGCTTTTGATGCAGATGACATTGCCCAGGACACTTTTTTGCGGGTAATGGTCAGCGAAACGCTCTCGACGATCCGCGATCCTCGCTCCTTCCTCTGCACTATCGCCAAACGCGTGATGGTGGACCTGTTTCGCCGAAACGCGCTGGAAAAAGCGTATCTGGAGATGCTGGCGCTTATGCCGGAGGGGGGAGCGCCTTCACCTGAGGAACGCGAAAGCCAACTCGAGACCCTACAACTCCTCGACAGCATGCTGGACGGGCTAAACGGCAAAACACGTGAAGCGTTTCTGCTTTCGCAACTGGATGGTCTGACATACAGCGAGATTGCGCACAAACTCGGTGTTTCCATCAGCTCCGTGAAAAAATACGTGGCGAAAGCCGTCGAGCACTGCCTGCTGTTCCGTCTGGAGTATGGGTTATGAATCCTTTGTTAACCGATTCCCGCCGTCAGGCGCTGCGTTCAGCTTCCCACTGGTATGCCGTGCTAAGCGGCGAGCGCGTCAGCCCACAACAGGAAGCGCGCTGGCAACAGTGGTATGAACAGGATCAGGATAACCAGTGGGCCTGGCAGCAGGTTGAAAACCTGCGCAACCAGCTTGGCGGTGTGCCTGGCGACGTTGCCAGCCGGGCGTTGCACGATACCCGCCTCACCCGCCGTCACGTGATGAAAGGATTACTGCTGTTGCTCGGCGCTGGCGGAGGCTGGCAGCTCTGGCAGTCGGAAACCGGCGAAGGTCTGCGGGCAGATTACCGCACCGCCAAAGGCACAGTCAGCCGTCAGCAACTGGAAGATGGCTCCCTGCTCACGCTGAATACCCAAAGCGCGGCGGATGTGCGTTTTGATGCGCATCAGCGCACCGTCCGGCTCTGGTACGGTGAAATCGCCATTACTACCGCGAAAGATGCCCTGCAACGCCCCTTCCGTGTCCTGACCCGTCAGGGCCAGCTCACTGCTTTAGGGACAGAATTTACCGTCCGCCAGCAGGATAATTTCACGCAGCTTGACGTTCAGCAGCACGCTGTGGAAGTGCTTCTCGCCAGTGCCCCCGCGCAAAAACGCATCGTGAACGCTGGTGAAAGCCTGCAGTTCAGCGCCTCTGAGTTTGGCGCAGTGAAACCGCTGGATGACGAGAGTACAAGCTGGACGAAGGACATCCTGAGCTTCAGCGATAAACCACTGGGTGAGGTGATAGCCACGCTAACCCGTTACCGCAACGGCGTGCTGCGCTGCGATCCCGCCGTTGCCGGGCTGCGCCTGAGCGGGACGTTCCCGCTGAAAAATACCGATGCGATCCTGAACGTTATCGCGCAAACGCTTCCCGTTAAAATTCAGTCTATTACGCGGTACTGGATAAACATTTCACCACTGTAAGGAAAATAATTCTTATTTCGATTGTCCTTTTTACCCTTCTCGTTCGACTCATAGCTGAACACAACAAAAATGATGATGGGGAAGGTATGACGCCGTTACGCGTTTTTCGTAAAACAACACCTTTGGTTAACGCCATTCGCCTGAGCCTGCTGCCGCTGGCCGGTCTCTCGTTTTCCGCTTTTGCTGCACAGGTTAATATCGCACCGGGATCGCTCGATAAAGCGCTCAATCAGTATGCCGCACACAGCGGATTTACCCTCTCGGTTGACGCCAGCCTGACGCGCGGCAAGCAGAGCAACGGCCTGCACGGCGATTACGACGTCGAGAGCGGCCTGCAACAACTGCTGGACGGCAGCGGACTGCAGGTAAAACCGCTGGGAAATAATAGCTGGACGCTGGAGCCCGCGCCCGCACCAAAAGAAGATGCCCTGACCGTGGTCGGCGACTGGCTGGGTGATGCGCGTGAAAACGACGTATTTGAACATGCTGGCGCGCGTGACGTGATCCGCCGTGAGGATTTCGCCAAAACCGGCGCAACCACCATGCGTGAGGTACTTAACCGCATCCCTGGCGTCAGCGCGCCGGAAAACAACGGCACCGGCAGCCACGACCTGGCGATGAACTTTGGCATCCGGGGCCTGAACCCGCGCCTCACCAGCCGCTCGACCGTCCTGATGGACGGCATCCCCGTCCCCTTCGCCCCTTACGGTCAGCCGCAGCTTTCACTGGCTCCCGTTTCGCTCGGCAACATGGATGCCATTGACGTGGTACGCGGTGGTGGTGCGGTGCGTTACGGACCGCAGAGCGTGGGCGGCGTGGTGAACTTTGTTACCCGTGCCATTCCGCAGGACTTTGGTATCGAGGCGGGCGTGGAAGGTCAGCTCAGCCCAACCTCTTCACAAAACAACCCGAAAGAGACGCACAACCTGATGGTGGGCGGCACAGCGGACAACGGTTTTGGCACCGCGCTGCTCTACTCCGGCACGCGCGGCAGTGACTGGCGCGAGCACAGCGCCACCCGCATCGACGACCTGATGCTGAAAAGCAAATATGCGCCGGATGAGGTGCACACCTTCAACAGCCTGCTGCAATATTACGACGGTGAAGCCGACATGCCCGGTGGCCTGTCTCGCGCGGATTACGACGCCGATCGCTGGCAATCCACCCGCCCGTATGACCGCTTCTGGGGTCGTCGCAAGCTGGCGAGCCTGGGCTACCAGTTCCAGCCAGACAGCCAGCATAAATTCAACATTCAGGGGTTCTACACCCAAACCCTGCGCAGCGGCTACCTGGAGCAAGGCAAACGCATCACCCTCTCGCCGCGTAACTACTGGGTGCGCGGTATTGAGCCACGCTACAGCCAGATCTTTATGATCGGCCCTTCCGCGCACGAAGTGGGCGTGGGCTATCGCTATGTGAATGAATCAACGCATGAAATGCGTTACTACACCGCCACCAGCAGCGGGCAGTTGCCGTCCGGCTCAAGCCCTTACGACCGCGATACGCGTTCCGGCACCGAGGCGCACGCCTGGTATCTGGATGACAAAATCGACATCGGCAACTGGACCATCACGCCGGGTATGCGTTTCGAACATATCGAGTCATACCAGAACAACGCCATCACAGGCACGCACGAAGAAGTGAGCTATAACGCACCGCTTCCGGCGTTGAACGTGCTCTATCACCTGACTGACAGCTGGAATCTTTATGCAAACACTGAAGGCTCGTTCGGCACCGTACAGTACAGCCAGATTGGCAAGGCTGTGCAAAGCGGCAATGTGGAACCGGAAAAAGCGCGAACCTGGGAACTCGGTACCCGCTACGACGACGGCGCGCTGACGGCGGAAATGGGGCTGTTCCTGATTAACTTTAACAATCAGTACGACTCCAACCAGACCAACGACACCGTCACTGCACGTGGCAAAACGCGCCATACCGGGCTGGAAACGCAGGCACGTTACGATCTGGGTACGCTAACGCCAACGCTTGATAACGTTTCCATCTACGCCAGCTATGCGTATGTGAACGCGGAAATCCGCGAGAAAGGCGACACCTACGGCAATCTGGTACCATTCTCCCCGAAACATAAAGGCACGCTGGGCGTGGACTACAAGCCAGGAAACTGGACGTTCAATCTGAACAGCGATTTCCAGTCCAGCCAGTTTGCGGATAACGCCAATACGGTGAAAGAGAGCGCCGACGGCAGTACCGGCCGCATTCCCGGCTTCATGCTCTGGGGCGCACGCGTGGCGTATGACTTTGGCCCGCAGATGGCAGATCTGAACCTGGCATTCGGTGTGAAAAACATCTTCGACCAGGACTACTTCATCCGCTCTTATGACGACAACAACAAAGGCATCTATGCAGGCCAGCCGCGCACGCTGTATATGCAGGGGTCGTTGAAGTTCTGATGTGTTAACGCCCGGCTTGCCGGGCTTTTAGCTGGAATGTGATTATGTTGGCATTTATCCGTTTTGTTTTTGCAGGCCTGCTGCTGGTGATCAGCCACGCCTTTGCCGCCACGGTTCAGGACGAACACGGCACGTTTACACTCGAAAAAACGCCACAACGGATTGTGGTGCTGGAACTCTCGTTCGCCGATGCGCTGGCCGCCGTGGACGTCAGCCCGATCGGTATTGCCGACGATAACGATGCAAAACGCATCCTGCCCGAAGTGCGTGCGCACCTGAAACCGTGGCAGTCCGTCGGAACGCGCGCGCAGCCGAGCCTGGAAGCCATTGCCGCTCTGAAACCAGACCTGATCATTGCCGACAGCAGTCGCCATGCGGGGGTTTACATCGCCTTGCAGCAAATCGCGCCGGTACTGCTGCTTAAGTCCCGCAACGAAACCTACGCTGAAAATTTGCAATCTGCGGCTATCATCGGCGAAATGGTGGGTAAAAAGCGAGAGATGCAGGCACGCCTGGAACAACATAAAGAGAGGATGGCGCAGTGGGCCAGCCAGCTTCCCAAAGGGACACGCGTGGCCTTTGGCACATCACGCGAACAGCAATTCAACCTGCATACTCAGGAGACCTGGACCGGCAGCGTGCTGGCCTCTCTGGGGCTGAACGTTCCCGCTGCGATGGCGGGTGCGTCCATGCCGTCCATCGGCCTGGAGCAACTGCTGGCGGTCAATCCTGCCTGGCTGCTGGTTGCCCACTATCGCGAAGAGAGCATTGTTAAACGCTGGCAACAAGATCCGCTCTGGCAGATGTTAACCGCCGCGCAGAAGCAGCAGGTTGCTTCGGTCGACAGTAACACCTGGGCGCGGATGCGCGGTATTTTTGCTGCAGAGCGTATTGCCGCTGACACGGTAAAAATCTTCCACCATCAGCCGCTTACCGTTGTGAAATGACCGCGATAAAACACCCGGTGCTGCTGTGGGGGCTTCCCGTTGCAGCACTTATTATTATTTTCTGGCTGAGTCTGTTTTGCTACTCGGCCATTCCTGTTTCCGGAGCAGATGCAACCCGCGCCCTGCTGCCTGGACACACGCCAACGCTACCAGAAGCGCTGGTGCAAAACCTTCGTTTGCCACGAAGCCTGGTCGCCGTTCTGATCGGCGCAAGCCTGGCGCTCGCGGGCACGCTGCTGCAAACCCTGACCCACAACCCAATGGCCTCTCCTTCACTGCTCGGCATTAACAGCGGCGCGGCGCTGGCTATGGCGCTTACCAGCGCGCTGAGTCCGACGCCGATTGCAGGCTATTCTCTGTCGTTCATCGCGGCATGCGGGGGCGGCGTGAGCTGGCTGCTGGTCATGACCGCAGGAGGCGGATTTCGTCATACCCATGACAGAAACAAACTGATCCTCGCGGGTATCGCGCTGTCGGCCTTTTGTATGGGCCTTACCCGCATCACCCTGCTGCTGGCCGAAGATCATGCTTACGGCATCTTTTACTGGCTGGCAGGCGGAGTGTCCCACGCCCGCTGGCAGGATGTCTGGCAGCTCTTGCCGGTGGTGGTCACTGCAGTCCCTGTCGTGTTGCTGCTGGCGAATCAACTGAACCTGCTCAACCTCAGCGACAGCACCGCCCATACGCTGGGAGTGAACCTGACGAGGCTACGTTTGGTCATCAATATGTTAGTGCTGCTTCTGGTTGGTGCGTGCGTCAGCGTGGCAGGTCCGGTGGCGTTTATCGGTCTGCTGGTGCCACATCTGGCGCGCTTCTGGGCAGGCTTCGATCAGCGCAACGTACTGCCAGTGAGCATGCTGCTGGGGGCCACGCTGATGCTGCTGGCAGATGTACTCGCACGCGCACTGGCCTTCCCCGGAGATCTGCCCGCAGGCGCAGTGCTGGCGCTGATTGGCAGCCCTTGCTTTGTCTGGCTTGTGAGGAGGCGAGGATGAAAATTGCGCTGGTTATTTTCATCACCCTTGCCCTGGCGGGCTGTGCGCTGTTATCACTCCATATGGGAGTGATCCCCGTGCCGTGGCGCGCGCTGCTGACCGACTGGCAGGCCGGACGCGAGCATTATTATGTATTGATGGAGTACCGACTGCCGCGCTTGCTGCTGGCACTGTTTGTCGGTGCAGCCCTCGCCGTGGCGGGCGTGCTGATACAGGGGATTGTGCGCAACCCTCTGGCATCACCGGATATTCTCGGTGTTAACCATGCCGCCAGCCTGGCCTCTGTGGGGGCTCTACTTCTTATGCCGTCACTGCCCGTGATGGTGCTGCCGCTGCTGGCCTTTGCGGGCGGCATGGCGGGGTTGATATTGCTGAAGATGCTGGCAAAGACCCACCAGCCGATGAAGCTGGCGCTCACCGGCGTGGCGCTTTCTGCATGCTGGGCCAGCCTGACGGATTATCTGATGCTCTCGCGCCCGCAGGATGTGAACAACGCCCTGCTGTGGCTGACCGGCAGCTTATGGGGCCGTGACTGGAGCTTTGTGAAGATTGCCATCCCGCTGATGATTTTATTTCTGCCGCTGAGCCTGAGTTTTTGCCGCGATCTCGACCTCCTTGCACTCGGCGATGCGCGCGCCACCACGCTCGGTGTGTCGGTGCCCCATACCCGATTCTGGGCTTTGTTACTAGCTGTCGCCATGACATCTACCGGCGTGGCCGCCTGCGGCCCGATTAGCTTTATTGGTCTCGTGGTGCCGCATATGATGCGTAGCATCACCGGTGGACGTCACCGCAGACTGCTGCCTGTTTCGGCCCTGACAGGTGCGTTGCTGTTGGTGGTTGCCGATCTGCTGGCGAGAATTATTCATCCCCCACTGGAGCTCCCGGTTGGCGTGCTGACCGCCATTATCGGTGCGCCGTGGTTTGTCTGGTTGCTTGTGAGAATGCGATAAATGACTTTACGAACTGAAAATCTGACGGTCAGTTACGGGACAGACAAGGTACTTAACGACGTTTCACTCTCACTGCCAACGGGGAAGATCACCGCCCTGATCGGTCCTAACGGTTGCGGGAAATCGACGCTGTTAAACTGTTTTTCGCGGCTTTTAATGCCGCAGTCTGGCACCGTATTTCTCGGCGATAATCCCATAAATATGCTCTCATCGCGCCAGTTGGCCCGCAGGCTTTCGCTGCTGCCTCAGCACCATTTAACGCCAGAGGGGATCACAGTCCAGGAGCTGGTTTCGTATGGTCGTAATCCCTGGCTGTCACTCTGGGGGCGTCTCTCCGCTGAAGACAATGCACGAGTTAATGTCGCCATGAACCAGACCCGGATCAATCATCTTGCCGTTCGTCGGTTAACCGAGCTTTCCGGCGGTCAGCGCCAGCGCGCATTTCTGGCAATGGTCCTGGCCCAGAATACGCCCGTTGTATTACTTGATGAGCCAACCACCTATCTTGATATCAATCACCAGGTGGACCTGATGCGGTTGATGGGCGAACTCCGGACTCAGGGGAAAACGGTGGTCGCTGTGCTGCACGACCTTAATCAGGCTAGCCGGTACTGCGATCAACTGGTGGTAATGGCAAACGGACATGTTATGGCGCAAGGCACACCAGAAGAGGTGATGACCCCAGGATTGCTGAGAACAGTATTCAGCGTGGAAGCGGAAATACACCCCGAGCCGGTATCTGGCAGGCCGATGTGCCTAATGAGGTAGATTGCACAGGCCGTAAGAACCAAACCACGACTGAATGAAACTGGACTGGCGCCAGCAAGCCTGTTCAGACTGGGGCTGAACTTTTCCGGACTCTGAAAGATTACCAATACTCATCGTCCATCCGCTTGCTTTAGGCTGACAGGTTCATAATCAACGCAAACCAGAGCTGTACAGGCTTGGGCGCGGCTTTCAAACCAGTCGTGATCACGGCAATCAATTTTGAACTCTGCTTAACGGACATTTCTGTATAACCCTTACGGCAACGAAAAACGCGAAGTTAAAATTTTAGAAACCCAAAAACGTGACATGACTAAGTTTAGATTTCAGGGGGGAGATCAAAAAATTTCGCTCTGTGCCAGAGCGGACATTCACGGAGCTGGTTCATTACCAATGAGGTTGGGCTTTTGAGGATAAATCAATGATCAGACGCCAACGTAAATCAAAAGCAACCCTGGAACGGAATTGCTAATCCAGTTTCTGACCATCGATTTTTCTAAAAAGTGTGCGTTTGCTACTACTTAGGTAGGTGCAGCTTTCTTAATCACCGGCAGCCACGTTATACAGGCCAGTTGATGGATCGATTGTTATCAATGATATCTTCATGAGTCGGTGTCTCACCCAGCTTACCGAAGCTGGCATAAAGTGAAGGCAGACGGGCCCGTCCTTCTCCCTTTTTCGCCAGAGGGAAAGCGCGAAGCATGGTGGCAGCCTCCCAGTCACAACAATAGGATGGTGTGCACGGCTGCTGACGCCATGATTCAGCGATAGAGCCGGAAAATACGGGGTCAAAGCCGGTATCATTAACCAGAGTCATCGTGACCTGTACTGCGGCTGGATGATCTCCTGCTACTGCAACTGCCAGGCGACCGCGGCTCCCTTCAGGTAGTCTGTTGTGGTCAACTAAAACTGGCCTCCGCGTTAGAGTTTTTCCAGTATCGGTTTTCTGATTCGTTTGGTGGTAACCCACCATTATATTCGTGCGGTCTTAGTGCGCTGTAATATCCAACGATATAGTCCGTTATTGCGTGAGCTGCATCGCTGAAGCTTACATAGCCCGTCGCTGGCACCCATTCGTTCTTCAGACTCCTGAAGAAGCGCTCCATTGGGCTGTTATCCCAGCAGTTTCCACGCCGACTCATACTCTGCCTGATCCGGTATCGCCACAGTAACTGCCGGAACTGCCTGCTCGTATAATGACTGCCTTGATCGCTGTGGAACATCACCCCGACGGGCTTACCACGGGTTTCCCATGCCATTTCCAGTGCTTTCATGGTAAGCCTGCTGTCCGGCGAGAACGACATGGCCCAGCCCACTGGTTTTCTTGCGAACAGGTCGAGAACAACGGCGAGGTACGCCCAGCGCTTACCCGTCCAGATATAGGTCACATCACCGCACCACACCTGATTTGGCTCGGTCACGGCGAACTGCCTTTCAAGGTAGTTAGGGATAGCAACATGTTCATGACCACCACGTTTATACCGGTGAGTCGGCTGCTGACAGCTGACCAGCCCCAGCTCTTTCATGAGCCTGCCAGCAAGCCAGCGTCCCATCTGGTAGCCTCTCCGGGTTGCCATTGTGGCGATGCTTCTTGCTCCGGCCGAACCGTGGCTGATGCCATGTAGCTCAAGTACCTGACTGCGTAATACAGCCCGTCTGCCGTCTGGTTTTTCAGGACGGTTTTTCCAGTATCTGTAGCTGCTGCGATGAACCCCGAACACATGGCAGAGTGTGACCACAGGATAATGCGCTCTGAGTTTCCCGATTATCGAGAACTGTTCAGGGAGTCTGACATCAAGAGCGCGGTAGCCTTTTTAATATTTCATTCTCCATTTCAATGCGTTGTAGCTTTTTCCTCAGCTTACGTATTTCGATTTGTTCTGGTGTTATCGGAGAGGCTTTTGGTGTTTTGCCCTGACGCTCATCACGCAGTTGTTTGACCCATCTTGTCATTGTGGAAAGGCCAACATCCATAGCTTTCGCGGCATCTGCCACCGTGTATTTCTGGTCAACAACCAGTTGAGCGGATTCGCGTTTAAACTCTGCGCTGAAATTTCTTTTTTTCATTGGAGCACCTGTGTTGTTCTGAGGTGAGCATATCACCTCTGTTCAGGTGGCCAAATTCAGTGTGCCACTTCAGCCCTGATTCGACTTTTACAATGACTTATCTGGACGCATGAAGAACGTCAGGAATATACCAATAACAAGCAATGCGACGGAACCGTAGAATGGTAAACTCCAGTTGCCTGTTTTGTCGATAATAATGCCAAAGGCGATAGGTGAAATAATGTCGGCGACAGCGGAACCGGCGTTCATCAATCCGCTGGCAATTCCCACATACTTCGGCGTAATATCCATCGGGACAGCCCGGATAGGCCCAATGGTCAGCTCATCGGCCAGCAATGTCGTGAACTGTGAGACGAAACAGCGTACACAGTTTGAATGTATCTACTTTTCCCAATACTGGGCGAAGGGAGATTTTATTGCGAAGCCCGCGCCAATTGGTCAGTGGGAACCTTATTCGGAAGAGTCACTACTTGGCATCATCGTCACCAGCGTCTGTCGTATTAAAGTCGCGATGCTAAAACCTGAACCTCCCAGAGATCCCCATATCCCGCTGATGGGGGATTTTAACTAAAACTTAGCGCTATCGCTGCGTATCGTAACTATCCCGTATTACGTAGCGTAAATTATGACGCCATATGGGGAACAAATACACAGAGGAAGAAAAAGATTAGATTGGTTTTAAGGGATGTTTTTATCATAAATGGCACTGCTAAAATTATGAGATTATCGAAGATAAAATTCTTGATCATACATAAAAGGCCTCCTGAATTAAATCAAGAGGCGTATAGTTTTTACATTACTGATGTATGTTTAATGATCTCACTGATTTTCACTTTCCTGTCCTGCGATCTTGAAAGAGTGGCAGCATCAGCAGTAGCAATCGCCGACATGGCCGCCTCACCATTGAGAAGGTCAATATAATCTTCTTCAGGTTTTGCACCACAGAGGATATTATGGAGGAATAACGTCTCCTTTCTTATTAAACTGGCAAGCCATAATGGTGTTTTTTTTCCTGGATGACCATATGCTATAGCGCCATCCATTTCTGAGGTCATATTGCCTTTCCGACGATCATCATCTTCTTCTTGTGTTTCATGGACCAAAAAATGCTTTGTCTGACCGCCAATCCTAAGTGACCCTGCTGTTTCTTGCATATCAATTTTAATAGAGCCTTTAGTTCCATTGATGATGACATAATGTTCCGGCCAGTTAAATGCACTCCCCCACTCTAAGGTTGCTAGTTTTCCTGACGGGAATTCCAAGGTCATAAATAACATATCATCTTCATTGCCAAATCCTGGACCAGAATGGGCCAAATTTCCACCAATCATAGTAACCGTCTCTGGTATTTCTCCAAGTAAATGCTGAACACAATCTAACTCATGTATATGATGATATAGATGTCCACCAGATTGTTCTTTCATCTTTTTCCAGGAAAGTCTCTCTTGTTTGTTTTCCCAGCCATTTCTCTTAGTATGACATGATAATATTTCGCCGATAACACCTTCTTTAATTAACTTCCGTGCATATTGAACCCCATTGAAAAAATTCATAATATGCCCGGCCATAAAGGTCACACCAGCTTCTTTACACGCTTTGACCATATCCACACAATCTTCATAACTTAATGCAATTGGTTTTTCACAAAAAACATGCTTCTTATTCTTTGCTGCTTTAATTACTGGTTCTTTATGCAGATAATTTGGGGTGGCTACGATCACGCAATCGACTAATTTACTTGAGACTAAAGCATCCAAGCTTGACATATTGATACACTGCAATTCACGGGCAATATTTTCTCCATTTTCAGGATCGTATACACATGTAATTTTTGCATTATCATGCATATTCATAAAACGAGCTAATTCAGCGCCAAAGTATCCAACACCAACAACGCCATAATTAATCATAAAGCCTCCAATTATTTAGCCACGGATAGTTTATAAATTTTACCTGGAATATCAAAACCAACTAACAAAATTAATAAGGCAGAGAATGCAACCGTAACAATGAATAATGAAACACCTAAGCCATAATATCCTGAAATGTATGTAGCTAATACAGGTGCGGCCATTCCTCCAGTTGCCCCTAAGTTATAAATAAGACCGGTCCCTAATCCTCTTAATTTTGTTGGAAAGTAATCATATATAAATTTTGGAACCAACCCTGCAATACCTAAATTTGTAAACATTAATCCAAAGAGACATAATCCTATAAGAGAAGAGTTTTTCACAGAAATAAAAAAAAGAGGACAAAGGAAAACAAATGAAGTTATTAGACCGACTACAAAGGCTTTTTTTACACCAATCTTATCACCAACAAAACCAAAAAATATTGTACCTGTCAGTGTTCCTAAACCTGCTATTGTCATCAGAGTTGAAATAACCACTGTATTAACTCCATTATCTGCCAGGTAGGAAGGAAGTAGTCCGTTTATCGGCCAGTTTGCACCAAATAGACAAAAACAGACGAGGAAAACGATCATAGAGATTGAAAGATGTGGTTTTCTGAAGACAGACAAAAAAGTTGATTTATCCTTATATTTATCTTCAATCCACTCCTGACTTTCTGGAGCACTTTTTCTGATCCAAAGAACTAGTAAAACTGGTAACAGGCCTATAAAAAAAGAGTTTCTCCATCCATATACTTCAGCAAACTGAGGGATTATTTGTGCCGCAATAATATTTCCAACAGAAAAACCACTTACCAAAAAAGCACTAGCTTTAGATTGAAGATTTTTAGGCCAACTTTCTACCGCATAAGTTGAAGCACATGCATATTCACCAGACATCCCTAAGCCAACAATAAAACGGCAAACTGCGAGCATATATAAGTTTGTAGCAATACCGCTAAGGCCTGTTCCGACTGAGTAAATGATAATTGCCCACATCATCATTGGCTTACGACCATATTTATCAGCCATGGCACCAAAAAAACCACCTCCAATAGGTCTGGCTATGAAGGCCACTGTCCCTATTAAAGTAGCCTGAATATCCGTAATGCCAAGATCTGCTTTTATAATATGAAGAATGTAAAATATCATCATAAAATCAAAGCCATCAAATACATATCCAAGCCATGCGGAAAAAAGAGCTTTCCGTTGTGGTGGATTAACTTGTTTATACCATGCTGTTGCCATATTTGTTTCCTGTGTTATTCTAATATAGCCCTTAAAGTAAATATTAGGGAGCCTCAACAATATCCAGAAATAATTATATTGTCTTCAAATACGCCAGTACTATTGATTGTTATCAATACCTAATCCGTACAATCTTTTCCTCCATTTCTTCTTAACATATTTCACTCTATGAAAGATAAAACTGATACCCACCTACAGTTTTGGGTCACCAACAAAAAACAATGTTCGCCAGATATTCCACCACTGGCACAGTTCAACCCTGCTTCAAAAATTGACTTATTCATTGTGCTCATTTTCGTAGTCCGTTCAGGTTGAATAAAACTCCCTTAGTCAAATGAGGAAAGACTGAGAGGTTATTACTTTAGCTTACGTTATAGCTGTTTTCCTTTGCAGTATTTCTTTGCTTTTCTGTATACCTTTATACCTGTTATACCAGATCAAAAAACAAGCAATCCACATAACAAAACGCGTTTTGTTACTGATGTCACAAATTGAGCATATTTTTGTAGCTGATAGTTTGTTACAAACACCAGAACCAAGATTAATGCCGATCAGTTAAGGATCAGTTGACCGATCCAGTGGCTGTGTAAGAATCCGGAAACGCTCACTTGTTTCCGGATTTTTTTATGCACATTGGACAGGCTCTTGATCTGGTATCCCGTTACAATTCTCTGCGTAACCCACTGACTTCTCTGGGGGATTACCTCGACCCCGAACTCATCTCTCGTTGCCTTGCCGAATCAGGTACTGTAACGCTACGCAAGCGCCGTCTTCCCCTCGAAATGATGGTCTGGTGTATTGTTGGCATGGCGCTTGAGCGTAAAGAACCTCTTCACCAGATTGTGAATCGCCTGGACATCATGCTGCCGGGCAATCGCCCCTTCGTTGCCCCCAGTGCCGTTATTCAGGCCCGCCAGCGCCTGGGAAGTGAGGCTGTCCGCCACGTGTTCACGAAAACAGCGCAGCTCTGGCATAACGCCACGCCGCATCCGCACTGGTGCGGCCTGACCCTGCTGGCCATCGATGGTGTGTTCTGGCGCACACCGGATACACCAGAGAACGATGCAGCCTTCCCCCGCCAGACACATGCCGGGAACCCGGCGCTCTACCCGCAGGTCAAAATGGTCTGCCAGATGGAACTGACCAGCCATCTGCTGACGGCTGCAGCCTTCGGCACGATGAAGAACAGCGAAAATGAGCTTGCTGAGCAACTTATAGAACAAACCGGCGATAACACTCTGACGTTAATGGATAAAGGTTATTACTCACTGGGACTGTTAAATGCCTGGAGCCTGGCGGGAGAACACCGCCACTGGATGATACCTCTCAGAAAGGGAGCGCAATATGAAGAGATCAGAAAACTGGGTAAAGGCGATCATCTGGTGAAGCTGAAAACCAGCCCGCAGGCACGAAAAAAGTGGCCGGGACTGGGAAATGAAGTGACTGCCCGCCTGCTGACCGTGACGCGCAAAGGAAAAGTCTGCCATCTGCTGACGTCGATGACGGACGCCATGCGCTTCCCCGGAGGAGAAATGGGGGATCTGTACAGTCATCGCTGGGAAATCGAACTGGGATACAGGGAGATAAAACAGACGATGCAACGGAGCAGGCTGACGCTGAGAAGTAAAAAGCCGGAGCTTGTGGAGCAAGAGCTGTGGGGTGTCTTACTGGCTTATAATCTGGTGAGATATCAGATGATTAAAATGGCGGAACATCTGAAAGGTTACTGGCCGAATCAACTGAGTTTCTCAGAATCATGCGGAATGGTGATGAGAATGCTGATGACATTGCAGGGCGCTTCACCGGGACGTATACCGGAGCTGATGCGCGATCTTGCAAGTATGGGACAACTTGTGAAATTACCGACAAGAAGGGAAAGGGCCTTCCCGAGAGTGGTAAAGGAGAGGCCCTGGAAATACCCCACAGCCCCGAAAAAGAGCCAGTCAGTTGCTTAACTGACTGGCATTACAGAACCAAGATGCCTATTTCGTTTCAGCATCAACTGTTAAATTATCTGGTTGCCAACGAGAATACTGAGCTTTTTTGTCCCCAAGACTGACCGTCAACGCCACAATCTTTGACTGTTTGACATTGTCATGCCCGCAGGCCAGCGGATCTAAAGACATTAGACTGCTTGCATCAGCCAGTTGCGTATCTGGCTATGTCCCTTAATTGGTAAGGGTTCGAGGAACTCAACATTAACGCATTTTTCAGCGCATCACCGACAGTGTATATGAACGATTGCACTCTGACGATGGTTGATTTATTTGGTTGCGTAGGGGCTAGCTAGTCTGGTACCGGAGGCTGGATCTAAAGTACTGACCCCAGGAATAACGCCGGGCTGACTCATATTCTGACCCATTGTCAGCCCGCGTGTTTACTGCTCTAGCTCATTTCCTGTTGTCAGGCGTTCAATTCCCAACTGCAGGTTATGGCCCGGTGCACAAACACCTGACGGCAGGTATCACTTACCCGAAGAAGGTAAAGCCCTCAAGAGGCAGTAACTCAGCCAACCTCTCCTCCGGCCACTCAGGCAGACGCGTCAGGACGTCCGTCAGCCAAGCATGTGGCTCCAGACTGCGGTTCCCAGAAGGCTCATTATCTGTGCCGCGCGGTTCCCGGCCATCAGTGAACCAGCGAACAACCAGGCCTTTCGTCCCATAACGACCGGACGGATAGCACGCTCGCAGATATTGTTGTGTGTGCCTTGAAATGCACGATCTTTCCGTCGGTGAAAGTCCGCCCCGGCTAACTCTCGCTCCGACTGGAAGGACAAGAAGCGGTCCAGGAGGTAACAAAAGGGCTGAATCTCTCCCTGAAACGACTTCTTCAGGAAGTCAACGGGTTATGCGGGCCGTAACGTGAGTGAACACTGAGCAGCCATCGAAATGCCGTCGAGGGTGCTGACACGCCACAATAACGGGGAAGGCCGACGATGACCGGGAAGAGAGTGAGAAAGGCATCGGTCATACCCACCGGGGTTGTGGTGTCAGCATGCATAACAATTGATCGATCGTGCAACAAGAGAAGTCCATAACGATGTCTGTCCGGGTGACGGGCAACAACGCCTCGCGAGGGGGTGAATCGGTTGTTATGGATGGCAGATGGGGTGTAGTAGTGAAAATACTGAGTAATGTCAGAGGAGCGAAGGCCCCCTCTTGCAGTACCAGTGTAACATGCAGGAAGAGCCCGGGGATTGCCATCAGCCTCACAACCCCGCTCGAACCGGTTCAGAACCTACAGAAAACACTACAGGAGAAAGCAAAGTGAACCGCCCCGTGTTTCCTGTTTATCATTTTCTGGTCAGTGCCGCGATTCTGGTATTCGTGGTGATTTTCTGGCGGACACACCATCGCGACCACCGTAACTGGCTGGCTCTACGGCTATTCGTATTATGCTCTGTAAACCGTTGGCCATTGCGGATGGTTAAAGGAACAGTTGTGGGGACAACTGACACATTACGTGAAATGCAGCGTTATGAACAACTGAGTCAGCACGGGGCTGACAACTGGAAAATCCAGCCGGGAGCACCGTTATATGATACGATTGTTATTGTCACTGGTGAGAGTGTGCGCAGGGATTATATGTCAGTGTATGGCTATCCCGTACCAACCACACCGTGGCTGAATACGGCACCCGGTTTATTTATTGACGATTATACCTCGACAGCCTCCAGTACAGTGTCTTCCCTGAGCCGGACACTGATTTATGACTATGAGCAGAACCCTGATTCCGGCAACAATGTGGTGGCGCTGGCAGCAAAAGCAGGATACAGCACATGGTGGATATCCAATCAAGGAAAACTGGGGGAGCATGACACACGCATCTCTGTTATTGCTTCTGATGCGGAGCATGCCACTTTCCTCAAGAAAGGCAGCTTCGCTTCCCGTAAAACAGATGACAAACTGTTGTTACAGGAAACAGAACGTGCGCTGGCGGATACATCCTCTCCGAAGATAATTTTCCTGCACATGATGGGTTCTCATCCAAATCCGTGTGACAGCCTTAACTCCTGGCCGAATAATTACCTGGAGCAGTATCCCCGAAAAATTGCCTGTTACCTCGCCAGCATCAGTAAACTGGATAACTTTCTTGGCCAGCTTGATGGTATCCTTCGCCGGTACTCACGTCATTTCGCCATGCTTTACTTTTCTGGCCTTGGGCTGTCGGTCAGCGACAGTGCCAATCCTGTTCATCATTATGGTCATGTGCAGGGAGGCTACAGTGTGCCACTGATTATTACCGCCAGTGACATAACGTCTCATCAGCCCGTCAGTAGAAAAATCAGTGCCCGTCATTTCGCAGGTATTTTTCAGTGGATGACCGGTATTTGTACTGAAAATATACCGCCATTCAATCCGCTGACAGACGAAGATAATTAAACTGTTATGGTTTTTAAGGGAGAGAGGAATATACCGGCAGACAGTTTGAAACCTCAGCCACTTATTCTTCCTGATCACAGGTAATCATATATGGCAGACTGTAATACAGTCGCTTGTACTGAAAAGTATTCTGTATAAAATATCCGTATTCATATCAGCACAAGGGATCATCAAATCCCTGCAGCACTCCTTACGTCAGTTATCCCGCATCACCCTGTGAGTACAGGATTTTTTATGAGGTTACTTTTTTATTGAAAGTATATAAATAATGAATAACCGCGGATTCTGATAATCCCCCCTGCAGGGAGCGGTAAATAGTAAATACATCAGTTAATACCGTTTGTCTTTTTTAACAAAGAAAATAATCCTAGAATAATTCCCGGGCATTTGCCCGGGATGATTACTGTTTTAATGGATTATTAATCTTTGCATATTCAAATGGACTGATAAATCTTTCTCTGTTTACATCCAGAAAATCGGCCCACCACTGTAGCATCAATCGCCGTTCTTCCAGATGCTCTGCTTTATGGATATACGCGGCCCTCACTGAATTTCGCTCCATGTGGCTCATCTGACGTTCAACAGCATCACGAGACCACAAACCTGATTCGACCAATGAACTACAGGCCATTGTTCGAAAGCCATGACCACAAACCTCTACTTTTGTATCATACCCCATGACCCGTAACGCACTATTTACCGTATTCTCACTCATGGGTTTGTGCGAATCGTGATCACCAATAAATATCAAGTCATGGGCCCCATAAAACTGTTTTATCTGCTTTAAAATTGCAAGAGCTTGCGTTGAAAGAGGCACTAGATGCGTTGTACGCATTTTTGAGCCTCTATGGGAATGTTTCACTCCAGGAATAGGCTCCCGCTCCGGTGGGATAGTCCATATAGACGCTTCGAAATCGATCTCTGACCAACGAGCAAAACGCAGCTCACTGGACCGAATAAAGATCAGCAAAGTGAGTTCTATCGCCCATCGGGTTAGCGGCCTACCAGTATAGCTATCTATTTTTGTAAGCAACTCAGGGATGCGCTTTAATTCAAGCGCGGGACGATGTTGTCGATTACAGGAAGCAACCGCCCCAGCCATCTCTTGTGCCGGGTTATAATCAATTAACCCACTTTGCACTGCATAGCGCATGATGGCTGTAGTGCGCTGCTGAAGACGAGCGGCCACTTCAAGACGTCCAGACATTTCTACGGCCTTAATAGGTGCTAATAAATCTCGAGTTTTTAACTCAGCGATATTACGTTCACCAAGCGCTGCAAAAAGATTATCTTCAAGACTTTTTAGCACACGATGGGCGTGATCTTCAGACCACTTTTTATTGGTGCCATGCCACTCAATCGCGACTTCTTTAAAGGTTCGTGCTTTACTCTGTTCAACCTTATCATTTTTCTTTTTGTCTCCCGGATCGACGCCATTCGCAAGCAGGTTACGCGCCTCGTCACGACGTACTCTGGCATCCGCTAGTGTGATTTCAGGATAAACCCCAAGTGCCAGCATTTTTTGCTTTCCCTCATAACGGTACTGCAAACGCCAGTACTTAGAACCATTTGGATGGACAAGCAGATGCATACCGCCACCATCAGTCAGCTTATATTGCTTATCCGTTGGCTTGGCTGCTCTGACTTTGATATCTGTTAATGCCATGCGTATTCCCTCCCTGTTGGTACAAGCATTATCGAACCGGAAATACCATCATCTGTACCAACATATGTTGGTAGATGTACGTTGATATCGGTTGACCTTGAGAGAGTTAATATAGCGGGAAAGATAGATAAACCCTGGATTTCAGGCATAAAAAAAGACCTCAGTTGAGGTCTATTTACATACTTTTGGTGCCGAAGGCCGGACTCGAACCGGCACGTATTTCTACGGTTGATTTTGAATCAACTGCGTCTACCGATTTCGCCACTTCGGCACTGAAGAGGTATGCGGAAAACGTTGTGGATTATACCTGTCGCACGCCACCATGCAAGCGCCAGCTTGCTCGCACCTCGCTAAGTGCTGAAATTTTCAGCATTGCATACAGCGATGTGTAACCTTTGTCACACTCCAGGCACCCCGCCCTACCATGCTCTACACTTCCCAGACAACACCAGAGAAGGACAAAAATATGTCGATGATAAAAAGCTATGCCGCAAAAGAGGCTGGCGGTAAACTGGAAGTTTATGAGTACGATCCCGGTGAACTGAAACCACAAGATGTCGAAGTGCAGGTGGATTACTGCGGGATCTGCCATTCCGATCTGTCGATGATCGACAACGAATGGGGATTTTCACAGTATCCGCTGGTTGCCGGGCATGAGGTGATTGGGTGCGTGGTGGCGCTCGGGAGCGCCGCGCAGGATAAAGGTTTGCAGGTCGGTCAGCGTGTCGGGATTGGCTGGACGGCGCGTAGCTGTGGTCACTGCGACGCCTGTATTAGCGGTAATCAGATCAACTGTGAGCAAGGTGCGGTGCCGACGATTATGAATCGTGGCGGCTTTGCTGAGAAGTTGCGTGCGGACTGGCAATGGGTGATTCCACTGCCAGAAAATATCGACATTGAATCTGCCGGGCCACTGTTGTGCGGCGGTATCACGGTCTTTAAACCACTGTTGATGCACCATATCACTGCCACCAGCCGCGTTGGGGTAATTGGTATTGGCGGGCTGGGGCATATCGCTATAAAACTTCTGCACGCAATGGGATGCGAGGTGACGGCCTTTAGTTCGAATCCGGCGAAAGAGCAGGAGGTGCTGGCGATGGGTGCCGATAAAGTGGTGAATAGCCGCGATCCGCAGGCACTGAAGGCTCTGGCGGGGCAGTTTGATCTCATTATCAACACCGTCAACGTCAGCCTCGACTGGCAGCCTTATTTTGAGGCGCTGACGTATGGCGGTAATTTCCATACAGTCGGCGCGGTCCTCACGCCGCTGTCTGTTCCGGCCTTTACGTTAATTGCGGGCGACCGCAGCGTCTCTGGTTCAGCAACCGGTACACCTCATGAGCTGCGTAAGCTGATGCGCTTTGCCGCCCGCAGCAAGGTTGCGCCGACTACCGAACTGTTCCCGATGTCGAAAATTAACGACGCCATTCAGCATGTACGCGATGGTAAAGCGCGCTACCGCGTGGTGTTGAAAGCAGATTTTTGAAAATCATTCGCAGCGCTGATCTGAGGCGCTGCCCTCTTTCGCACATATTCTGTTTTGTCTTATCGCCAGCACAGCCTGCCGACATTGTTCGGTGACATTGGCAATATCATGGTTGATATCAATGCGCACAATATCCTGTTCATCTGCTTGTGGTCGCTCCAGCGCCTCAAACTGACTTTTTAGTAACGCTACCGGCATAAAATGCCCAGCCCGACGCTGCATTCGCGCGAGAATAGTTTCATAATCGCCATCTAACCAGAGGAAATGAACATGGGGGCTACCCTTGCGTAAAATATCACGATACTGTTTTTTTAATGATGAACAGACAATAAATCCTGTTTCATTCTTTTTATAAAGACTGTATGAAGCATCATTTAAGCGTTCCAGCCAGGGAAGTCGATCTTCATCAGATAATGGAATGCCTTGCGACATTTTATCTATATTTTTGGCTGGATGAAGATCGTCACCATCAATAAATTTCGCAGACAATAACGCGGCAACCTTGCTACCAATTAATGTTTTACCACTCCCTGATACGCCCATCAAAATAAAGCTTTCACCCGCCATTTAAAATCTCCTGAATCATCTTACCTGCGGCGATACTACGCCTGGCGGCATAATAATTTCACGTTTTTTTATTTCTGTTGATAAGAATTACAAGGCACATCACGTTATGCGTAACATAGTAATGTAACAATTTTCTGACGTGATCTTCATCACAAATAATGACAATTAAAACCGCTTAAATGCTTCCGAGGTGTCTACCTGACCAGTGAGGAATTTATGCAAGTGAAAACACAGTCCTGCGTTGTTGCGGGCAAGAAAACTGTTGCCGTTACCGAGCAGACGATAGATTGGAATAATAATGGAACATTAGTACAAATAACCCGAGGTGGAATTTGCGGTTCCGATTTACATTATTATCAGGAAGGAAAAGTAGGTAATTTCATGATAAAGGCACCGATGGTGTTAGGTCATGAAGTTATCGGTAAAGTTATTCATAGCGACTCATCAGAATTACATGAAGGGCAAACGGTAGCCATTAATCCGTCTAAACCGTGCGGTCACTGCAAATACTGTATTGAACATAACGAGAATCAGTGTACAGAGATGCGTTTTTTTGGCAGTGCCATGTATTTCCCTCATGTTGATGGTGGCTTTACCCGTTATAAAATGGTCGAAACGTCGCAATGTGTCCCTTATCCGGCCAAAGCTGACGAAAAGGTTATGGCTTTTGCCGAACCTTTAGCCGTCGCGATTCATGCCGCACATCAGGCCGGCGAGTTACAGGGCAAGCGAGTATTTATTTCCGGTGTTGGGCCCATTGGCTGCCTGATTGTCAGTGCTGTGAAAACACTGGGGGCCTCGGAAATTGTCTGTGCCGATGTGAGTCCCCGTTCCCTTTTGCTGGCCAAAGAGATGGGGGCGGATGTGCTCGTAAACCCACAAAACGACGACATGGATCACTGGAAAGCGGAAAAAGGCTATTTCGATGTCAGCTTTGAAGTGTCCGGTCATCCTTCATCAGTGAATACCTGTCTGGAGGTCACTCGTGCACGCGGCGTAATGGTGCAGGTAGGTATGGGAGGCGCGATGGCAGAATTCCCAATGATGACGTTGATTGGTAAGGAGATTTCACTCAAAGGCTCTTTCCGTTTTACCAGCGAATTTAATACCGCAGTGTCATGGCTGGCGAATGGCGTTATCAATCCACTGCCTTTACTGAGTGCTGAATATCCCTTCACTGACCTGGAAGAGGCGCTACGTTTCGCCGGTGATAAAACCCAGGCAGCAAAAGTCCAGCTTGTTTTCTAGGAGATAAATAAAGGAATAATACAATGAACGATCTATTTTCACTGGCAGGAAAAAATATCTTGATTACCGGTTCAGCACAGGGCATTGGCTTTTTACTGGCAACCGGCCTGGGTAAATATGGCGCACAAATAATTATTAATGATATTACTGCCGAACGCGCAGAACTTGCTGTAGAAAAACTCCGCCAGGAGGGTATTCGGGCCGTTGCCGCACCTTTTAATGTTACCCATAAACATGAAATTGATACCGCCGTTGAACATATCGAAAAGGACATCGGCCCCATTGATGTGCTGGTGAATAACGCCGGTATCCAGCGCCGTCATCCTTTTACTGAGTTCCCTGAACAAGAGTGGAATGATGTGATCGCAGTAAACCAGACCGCCGTGTTCCTGGTGTCGCAAGCGGTAACTCGTCACATGGTTGAACGCAAGGCGGGTAAAGTTATTAATATTTGCTCGATGCAAAGCGAACTGGGACGTGACACCATCACCCCTTATGCCGCATCGAAAGGAGCGGTAAAAATGCTCACCCGCGGCATGTGCGTCGAGCTGGCGCGCCACAATATTCAGGTCAACGGTATTGCGCCGGGCTATTTCAAAACAGAAATGACTAAAGCACTGGTTGAGGACGAAGCCTTCACCGCCTGGTTGTGCAAACGGACCCCCGCCGCACGCTGGGGCGATCCGCAGGAACTGATTGGTGCTGCGGTGTTCCTTTCTTCAAAAGCCTCTGATTTCGTAAACGGCCACCTGTTGTTTGTTGATGGCGGCATGTTGGTGGCTGTTTAACAGCCACTACCCTGCGTGCAGCGCGAAAGCGCTGCTTTTCTGGCACTAATAAGAGATAAAGACTATGCCATTAATCATTATTGCGGCAGGCGTCGCGCTGCTTCTTATCCTGATGATCGGCTTTAAAGTTAACGGCTTTATTGCCCTCGTTCTGGTAGCTGCCGTCGTCGGATTTGCCGAAGGGATGGATGCACAGGCCGTCCTGCACTCTATACAAAATGGTATCGGCAGCACGCTCGGCGGGCTGGCAATGATCCTCGGTTTCGGGGCCATGTTAGGCAAGCTGATTTCTGATACGGGCGCGGCACAACGTATCGCCACTACGCTGATTGCTACTTTTGGTAAAAAACGCGTGCAATGGGCGCTAGTGATCACCGGTCTGGTTGTGGGCCTCGCCATGTTTTTTGAAGTGGGTTTTGTCCTGCTGTTGCCGTTGGTATTTACCATCGTAGCATCATCAGGATTACCCCTGTTGTATGTTGGCGTACCAATGGTAGCAGCGCTCTCTGTAACCCACTGTTTTCTGCTGCCACATCCTGGTCCTACTGCCATCGCGACTATCTTTGAGGCTAATCTCGGAACGACTCTACTGTATGGATTTATCATTACCATTCCGACAGTTATTGTCGCAGGACCGCTGTTTTCTAAACTGCTAACTCGCTTTGAGAAAGCACCACCAGAAGGCTTATTTAATCCTCATCTGTTTAGCGAAGAGGAGATGCCCTCCTTCTGGAACAGTATTTTCGCTGCCGTGATCCCGGTCATCCTGATGGCTATCGCCGCCGTTTGTGAAATTACGTTACCGAAAACTAACACCGTGCGCCTCTTCTTTGAATTTGTCGGTAACCCTGCCGTTGCGCTGTTTATTGCCATTGTTATTGCGATTTTCACACTGGGCCGACGTAATGGACGCACCATCGAGCAAATCATGGATATCATTGGGGATTCTATAGGCGCTATCGCGATGATTGTGTTTATTATCGCTGGCGGCGGCGCGTTTAAGCAGGTATTAGTAGATAGCGGTGTCGGGCAGTATATTTCACACTTAATGACCGGAACTACGCTTTCGCCGTTATTGATGTGCTGGACTGTTGCGGCGCTGTTGCGTATCGCTCTGGGCTCTGCCACCGTCGCGGCCATTACCACCGCGGGTGTGGTGTTGCCGATTATCAACGTTACCCATGCCGATCCCGCTTTAATGGTACTGGCAACCGGTGCGGGCAGCGTGATCGCGTCACACGTAAACGACCCTGGCTTCTGGCTATTTAAAGGGTATTTTAATCTGACGGTTGGTGAAACGTTGCGTACCTGGACGGTGATGGAAACCCTTATTTCTATTATGGGTTTGCTGGGCGTGTTAGCCATTAACGCCGTATTGCACTGAAAGAATAAAATATTGTGATGTAGTTTCGGGGGAAGATTGAAGATTCCCCCGACGTTGGGAGAAGTTATGCGCAATCACAGAATTTCTTTACAGGATATCGCTACGCTGGCTGGCGTAACAAAAATGACCGTGAGTCGTTATATCCGCTCGCCGAAAAAGGTGGCAAAGGAAACAGGCGAGCGCATCGCCAAAATTATGGAAGAGATCAATTATATCCCTAATCGCGCTCCCGGCATGTTGTTGAATGCACAAAGTTATACCCTCGGTATCTTGATTCCGTCATTTCAAAATCAACTCTTCGCTGACATTCTCGCGGGAATAGAATCCGTCACCTCTGAGCATAATTATCAGACCCTTATTGCTAATTACAATTACGATCGCGATTCCGAAGAAGAGTCGGTGATTAACCTGCTCTCTTATAACATTGACGGGATTATTCTTTCGGAAAAATATCACACCATCAGGACGGTGAAATTTCTGCGTTCAGCCACCATTCCGGTCGTGGAATTGATGGATGTACAGGGAGAACGGCTGGATATGGAGGTCGGTTTTGATAATCGGCAGGCCGCTTTTGACATGGTGTGTACCATGCTGGATAAGCGAGTCAGGCGCAAAATTCTGTATCTCGGTTCCAAAGATGACACCCGCGATGAACAGCGTTATCAGGGGTATTGCGATGCGATGATGCTGCATAATCTTTCCCCGTTACGCATGAATCCACGCGCCATCTCATCCATTCATTTAGGAATGCAATTAATGCGTGATGCCCTTAGCGCAACCCCGGATTTAGACGGTGTATTTTGCACCAATGACGATATTGCGATGGGTGCGCTTCTGCTGTGCCGCGAGCGAAACCTCGCCGTGCCAGAACAAATTTCCATTGCGGGTTTTCATGGGCTGGAGATTGGCAGGCAAATGATCCCAAGCCTCGCCAGCGTAATTACTCCCCGTTTTGATATTGGTCGGATGGCCGCCCAAATGTTGCTGAGCAAAATTAAAAATAACGATCACAACCACAACACTGTTGACCTCGGGTATCAGATTTATCACGGTAACACGCTTTAGGTTATTTTCTCTTCATTACACGTATTCTCTTTGCCGGACGTTGCCTATACTCCAGGCAGGAAACTGGAGGAAATCTCATGAGCGAACCCCTGTTAATTGCCCGCACGCCGGACACAGAACTGTTTTTACTGCCGGGAATGGCTAACCGTCACGGGCTGATTACTGGCGCAACGGGGACGGGTAAAACCGTTACGCTGCAAAAACTGGCAGAGTCATTGTCGGAAATCGGTGTTCCGGTGTTTATGGCCGATGTGAAAGGTGATTTAACGGGAGTAGCGGAGGAAGGTACATCTTCGGAAAAACTGCTCGCAAGGCTTAAAAATATCGGCGTCAATGACTGGCAACCACATGCTAATCCGGTGGTGGTGTGGGATATCTTTGGCGAGAAAGGCCACCCGGTGCGGGCGACGGTTTCAGACCTGGGGCCGCTGTTGCTGGCGCGACTGTTGAATCTCAACGATGTGCAATCTGGCGTGCTGAATATTATCTTCCGCATTGCGGACGATCAGGGATTGTTGCTGCTCGACTTTAAAGATTTGCGGGCGATTACCCAGTACATCGGCGATAACGCCAAATCCTTCCAGAATCAGTACGGTAATATCAGTAGCGCATCGGTTGGTGCCATCCAGCGCGGGCTGTTATCGCTGGAACAGCAAGGCGCAGCACACTTCTTTGGTGAGCCGATGCTGGATATCAAAGACTGGATGCGTAGCGATACCAACGGTAAAGGCGTTATCAATATCCTCAGCGCCGAGAAGCTTTATCAGATGCCGAAACTGTATGCAGCCAGCCTGCTGTGGATGCTTTCAGAGTTGTATGAACAATTGCCGGAAGCAGGCGATCTGGAAAAACCAAAACTGGTGTTTTTCTTCGACGAAGCGCATCTGCTATTTAACGATGCACCGCAGGTACTGCTGGATAAGATTGAGCAGGTGATAAGGCTTATTCGCTCAAAAGGCGTGGGCGTCTGGTTCGTTTCGCAAAACCCGTCAGATATTCCGGATAATGTGCTCGGACAGCTCGGTAATCGCGTTCAACACGCTTTGCGGGCTTTTACGCCCAAAGATCAGAAAGCAGTAAAAGCTGCGGCGCAAACCATGCGGGCCAATCCGGCGTTTGATACCGAAAAGGCGATTCAGGAACTGGGGACCGGCGAGGCGTTAATCTCGTTTCTCGATGCGAAAGGAAGTCCTTCAGTGGTGGAACGGGCGATGGTGATTGCCCCCTGTTCACGAATGGGGCCGGTGACGGAAGATGAGCGTAACGGCCTGATTAATCACTCCCCGGTGTATGGCAAGTACGAGGATGACGTGGACCGGGAATCCGCCTATGAGATGTTGCAAAAAGGCTTTCAGGCCAGTACCGAGCAGCAAAATAATCCTGCCGTGAAAGGGAAAGAGGTGGCGGTGGATGACGGTATTCTTGGTGGATTGAAGGATATTTTGTTTGGCACTACCGGACCACGCGGCGGGAAGAAAGATGGTGTGGTGCAAACAATGGCGAAAAGCGCCGCCCGCCAGGTGACGAATCAGATTGTGCGTGGTGTGCTGGGGAGTTTGCTGGGGGGGAGAAGAAGGTAAGTCAGGTGCGATTTGTCTTTGCCTGATGCGACGCTGGCGCGCCTTATCATGCCTACACTACTGCAATATATTGAATTTTCATGATTTTTCAGGCATGAACGAAGCACACTTTGCTAACAATAATAAAGGGAGCTTTCGCTCCCTTTATTCGTTCATCAGGTTACGATTTTCTCATTAACAGCCACAGGCTGATTAAGAAGAAGCTGGCGCTTGGCAGCAACGCGCCGATAATCGGCGGGATGCCGTAAACCAACGTCAGCGGGCCGAAGATCTGGTCCAGTACGTAGAAGACAAAACCGAAGCTGATACCGGTGACCACACGCACGCCCATCGGTACGCTACGCAGTGGGCCAAAGATAAACGACAGCGCCATCAGCATCATCACCGCCACGGATAGCGGCTGGAAGATTTTGCTCCACATGTTGAGCTGATAACGTCCGGCATCCTGACCGCTCGACTTCAGATACTTCACATAGTTGTGCAAACCACTGATGGAGAGGGCATCCGGGTCCAGTGCCACCACGCCCAGTTTGTCCGGCGTGAGGTTGGTTTTCCAGGTACCGCTCACCGTCTGTGAACCAGTGATCTGTTTCGGATTGGTCAGATCAGATTCATCAACCTGCGACAGACGCCATACTTTATGTTCCGGGTCAAACTTCGCGGTAGCGGCATAGCGTACAGATTGCAGACGACGATTCTCATTAAAGGCATAGATACTGATGCCACCTAACTCTTCGTCACCTTTAACCCGCTCAATGTAGACGAAGTTGTTGCCATCTTTTGCCCATAAACCTTGCTGGGTAGAGAGCAACGAGCCACCGTACATCGCCTGCGCGCGGTAGTTACGCGCCATCTGCTCGCCCTGCGGTGCGACCCATTCGCCAATCGCCATCGTCAACAAGACCAGCGGAATGGCGGTTTTCATCACCGACAGCGCCACCTGCATACGGGTAAAACCAGAAGCCTGCATGACCACCAGTTCGCTGCGCTGCGCCAACATCCCAAGACCAAGCAACGCCCCAAGCAGAGCCGCCATCGGGAAGAAGATTTGCACATCTTTCGGCACGCTCAGCAAGGTATACATTCCTGCGCCTAACGCGTCGTAACTCCCCTGCCCGGCTTTTTTCAGCTGATCGACAAACTTGATAATGCCCGACAGCGACACCAGCATGAACAGCGTCATCATGATGGTGGTGAAAATAGTTTTACCGATATAGCGGTCAAGTACGCCAAAAGGTTGCATCACACCGCTCCTTTACGCGAAAAACTGGCGCGCAGGCGGCGGACCGGCACGGTGTCCCAAAGGTTGAGAACAATCGCCAAAGCCAGATAAATCAGGTTAACGGTCCACATCCACAGCGTCGGGTCCAGCTTACCTTTACCGCCGTTCGATTTCAGGGAGGTCTGGATCAGGAAGAAAAGTAGATACAGCAGCATGGCTGGCAGCATCGACAGTACGCGCCCCTGACGCGGGTTAACCACGCTCAGCGGAACGACCATAAGCGCCATCATAAACACGGTGAATACCAGCGTGATACGCCAGTTCAGTTCTGCGCGGGCACGATCGGTGTCAGTGTTCCACAATGTGCGCATGTCCATCTGGTCGGTATCGTTCGGGTCGAGCGCCACCGCCTGGTGACCAATGATCGCCTGATAATCCTGGAAGTCCGTAATGCGGAAATCGCGTAACAGTGCAGTGCCTTCGAAGCGCGTTCCCTGGTTGAGAGTGACGACCTGGGAGCCGTCGCGCAGCTGGGTTAAATGTCCGGAATCGGCCACCACCACAGAAGGACGTGCATTACCTTTTGGTCGAATTTGCGCGAGGAACACATCTTTGAAATCGCTGCCGTCAACGCTTTCGATGAACAGCACCGAGCTGCCATTAGTCGCTTGCTGGAATTGCCCTTGCGCCAGCGCTGCCATGCCAGGGTTCGCTTTCGCTTCTGCTAACACTTCATCCTGATGTCGCGATGACCACGGTCCCGCCCACATGACGTTAACCGCCGCGACGATTGCCGTGAATACCGCAAGGATCATTGCCGCTTTCACCAACACCGCTTTGCTCAGGCCGCAGGCATGCATTACCGTAATTTCACTTTCGGTATACAGTTTGCCCAGCGTCATCAGCAGCCCGAGGAACAGGCTTAATGGCAGGATAAGCTGCGCCATTTCCGGCACGCCCAACCCGAGGAGGGAGAGCACCAGATTCGCCGGAATATCGCCATCAACCGCTGCGCCGAGGATCCTCACTAACTTTTGACAGAAAAAGATCAAAAGCAAGATGAAGAGTATCGCCAGCTGGCTTTTGAGCGTCTCCCGCACCAGATATCTTATGATTATCACTTTAAATACGCCCGTAAAAACTCGTCTTTTGCAGGATTTTAGCTTGTTTCATGGCTTAAACGTCATTTATTCTCTTGAGTCGTCGAAATCGTCGCTAAGATAATTATACTCAACGGATTCACCTCTCAGATTTTGTTCTGACGTGCCAATGCCGTAATAACGTTAAGATTAACACGAAGTCATCGCAACAGCGGACATGAGTTACGAAAGCTTGCAATTCTATCTGTAGCCACCGCCGTTGTCTTTAAGATTCAGGAGCGTAGTGCATGGAGTTTAGTGTAAAAAGCGGTAGCCCGGAGAAACAGCGGAGTGCCTGCATCGTCGTGGGCGTCTTCGAACCACGTCGCCTTTCTCCGATTGCAGAACAGCTCGATAAAATCAGCGATGGGTACATCAGCGCCCTGCTGCGTCGGGGCGAACTGGAAGGAAAACCAGGGCAGACACTGTTGCTGCACCATGTTCCAAATGTACTTTCCGAGCGAATTCTCCTCATCGGTTGCGGTAAAGAACGTGAACTCGATGAGCGCCAGTACAAACAAGTCATTCAGAAAACCATTAACACGCTGAATGATACTGGCTCAATGGAAGCGGTCTGTTTCCTGACCGAACTGCACGTTAAAGGCCGTAACAACTACTGGAAAGTGCGTCAGGCTGTCGAGACGGCAAAAGAGACGCTCTACAGTTTCGATCAGCTGAAAACGAACAAGAGCGAGCCGCGTCGTCCGCTGCGTAAGATGGTGTTCAACGTGCCGACCCGCCGTGAACTGACCAGCGGCGAGCGCGCGATCCAGCACGGTCTGGCGATTGCCGCCGGGATAAAAGCAGCGAAAGATCTCGGTAATATGCCGCCGAATATCTGTAACGCCGCTTATCTCGCCTCTCAGGCGCGCCAGCTGGCTGACAGCTACAGCAAGAATGTCATCACCCGCGTTATCGGCGAACAGCAGATGAAAGAGCTGGGGATGCATTCCTATCTGGCGGTCGGTCAGGGTTCGCAAAACGAATCGCTGATGTCGGTGATTGAGTACAAAGGCAACGCGTCGGAAGATGCACGCCCAATCGTGCTGGTCGGTAAAGGTTTAACCTTCGACTCCGGCGGTATCTCCATCAAGCCTTCAGAAGGCATGGATGAGATGAAGTATGATATGTGCGGTGCGGCGGCGGTTTACGGCGTGATGCGTATGGTCGCGGAGCTGCAACTGCCGATTAACGTTATCGGCGTGCTGGCAGGTTGCGAAAACATGCCTGGCGGCCGAGCCTATCGTCCGGGCGATGTGTTAACCACCATGTCCGGTCAAACCGTTGAAGTGCTGAACACCGACGCCGAAGGCCGTCTGGTACTGTGCGACGTGTTAACTTACGTTGAGCGTTTTGAGCCGGAAGCGGTGATTGACGTGGCGACGCTGACCGGTGCCTGCGTTATCGCGCTAGGCCATCACATTACCGGTCTGATGGCGAACCACAATCCGCTGGCCCATGAGCTGATTGCTGCATCTGAACAATCCGGTGACCGCGCATGGCGTTTACCGCTGGGTGACGAGTATCAGGAACAGCTGGAGTCCAATTTTGCCGATATGGCGAACATTGGCGGTCGTCCTGGCGGGGCGATTACCGCAGGTTGCTTCCTGTCGCGCTTTACCCGTAAGTACAACTGGGCACACCTGGATATCGCCGGTACCGCCTGGCGTTCTGGTAAAGCAAAAGGCGCAACCGGTCGCCCGGTGGCGTTGCTGGCACAGTTCCTGCTCAACCGCGCCGGGTTTAACGGCGAAGAGTAATTGCATCAGGCTGTGTTGTTATTGTCGGATGCGGCGTGAACGCCTTATCCGACCTACACAGAGCACCGGACCCGTAGGCCTGATAAGACGCGACAGCGTCGCATCTGGCAATGTTGTTATTGTCGGATGCGGCGTGAACGCCTTATCCGACCGACACAGAATACCGGACCCGTAGGCCTGATAAGACGCGACAGCGTCGCATCAGGCAACGCTGTGTATTACCAAATGCATATTTAAATCCACCACAAGAAGCCCCATTTATGAAAAACGCAACGTTCTACCTTCTGGACAATGACACCACCGTCGATGGCTTAAGCGCCGTTGAGCAACTGGTGTGTGAAATTGCCGCAGAACGTTGGCGCAGCGGTAAGCGCGTGCTCATCGCCTGTGAAGATGAAAAGCAGGCTTACCGGCTGGATGAAGCCCTGTGGGCGCGTCCGGCAGAAAGCTTTGTTCCGCATAATTTAGCGGGAGAAGGACCGCGCGGCGGTGCGCCGGTGGAGATCGCCTGGCCGCAAAAACGCAGCAGCAACCCGCGCGATATATTGATTAGTCTGCGAACAAGCTTTGCAGATTTTGCCACCGCTTTCACAGAAGTGGTAGACTTCGTTCCTTATGAAGATTCTCTGAAACAACTGGCGCGCGAACGCTATAAAGCCTACCGCGTGGCTGGTTTCAACCTGAATACGGCAACCTGGAAATAATGGAAAAGACATACAACCCACAAGATATCGAACAGCCGCTTTACGAGCACTGGGAAAAGCAGGGCTACTTTAAGCCTAATGGCGATGAAAGCCAGGAAAGTTTCTGCATCATGATCCCGCCGCCGAACGTCACCGGCAGTTTGCATATGGGTCACGCCTTCCAGCAAACCATCATGGATACCATGATCCGCTATCAGCGTATGCAGGGTAAAAATACCCTGTGGCAGGTCGGTACTGACCACGCCGGGATCGCTACCCAGATGGTCGTTGAGCGCAAGATTGCCGCAGAAGAAGGTAAAACCCGTCACGACTACGGCCGCGAAGCTTTCATCGACAAAATCTGGGAATGGAAAGCGGAATCCGGCGGCACCATTACCCGTCAGATGCGTCGTCTCGGTAACTCCGTCGACTGGGAGCGCGAACGCTTCACGATGGACGAAGGCCTGTCCAATGCGGTGAAAGAAGTTTTCGTTCGTCTGTATAAAGAAGACCTGATTTACCGTGGTAAACGCCTGGTAAACTGGGACCCGAAACTGCGTACCGCAATCTCTGACCTGGAAGTGGAAAACCGCGAATCGAAAGGTTCGATGTGGCACATCCGCTATCCGCTGGCTGATGGCGCGAAAACCGCAGACGGTAAAGATTATCTGGTGGTTGCGACTACCCGTCCGGAAACCCTGCTGGGCGATACCGGCGTGGCCGTTAACCCGGAAGATCCGCGTTACAAAGATCTGATTGGCAAATATGTCATTCTGCCGCTGGTTAACCGTCGTATTCCGATTGTTGGCGACGAACACGCCGATATGGAAAAAGGCACCGGCTGTGTGAAGATCACTCCGGCGCACGACTTTAACGACTATGAAGTCGGTAAACGTCACGCCCTGCCGATGATCAACATCCTGACCTTTGACGGCGATATCCGTGAAAGCGCTCAAGTGTTCGATACTAAAGGTAACGAATCTGACGTTTATTCCAGCGAGATCCCAGCAGAGTTCCAGAAACTGGAGCGTTTTGCTGCGCGTAAAGCGGTCGTTGCCGCGGTTGACGCACTCGGCCTGCTGGAAGAAATTAAACCGCACGACCTGACCGTTCCTTACGGCGACCGTGGCGGCGTGGTTATCGAACCGATGCTGACCGACCAGTGGTACGTACGTGCCGACGTGCTGGCGAAACCGGCGGTTGAAGCGGTTAAGAGCGGCGACATTCAGTTCGTACCGAAGCAGTACGAAAACATGTACTTCTCCTGGATGCGCGATATTCAGGACTGGTGTATCTCTCGTCAGCTGTGGTGGGGTCACCGCATCCCGGCATGGTATGACGACGCGGGTAACGTTTATGTTGGCCGCAACGAAGACGAAGTGCGTAAAGAAAATAACCTCGGTGCTGATGTTGCCCTGCGTCAGGACGAAGATGTTCTCGACACTTGGTTCTCCTCCGCACTGTGGACCTTCTCTACCCTTGGCTGGCCGGAAAACACCGACGCCCTGCGTCAGTTCCACCCAACCAGCGTGATGGTATCTGGTTTCGACATCATCTTCTTCTGGATTGCCCGCATGATCATGATGACCATGCACTTCATCAAAGATGAAAATGGCAAACCGCAGGTGCCGTTCCACACCGTTTACATGACCGGTCTGATTCGTGATGACGAAGGCCAGAAGATGTCCAAATCCAAGGGTAACGTGATTGACCCGCTGGATATGGTTGACGGTATTTCGCTGCCGGAACTGCTGGAAAAACGTACCGGTAATATGATGCAGCCGCAGCTGGCGGACAAAATCCGTAAGCGCACCGAGAAGCAGTTCCCGAACGGCATTGAGCCGCACGGTACTGACGCGCTGCGCTTCACCCTGGCGGCGCTGGCTTCTACCGGTCGTGACATCAACTGGGATATGAAGCGTCTGGAAGGCTACCGTAACTTCTGTAACAAGCTGTGGAACGCCAGCCGCTTTGTGCTGATGAACACAGAAGGTCAGGATTGCGGCTTCAACGGCGGCGAAATGACGCTGTCGCTGGCGGACCGCTGGATTCTGGCGGAGTTCAACCAGACCATCAAAGCGTACCGCGAAGCGCTGGACAGCTTCCGCTTCGATATCGCCGCCGGCATTCTGTATGAGTTCACCTGGAACCAGTTCTGTGACTGGTATCTGGAGCTGACCAAGCCGGTAATGAACGGTGGAACAGAAGCCGAACTGCGCGGTACTCGCCATACGCTGGTGACTGTACTGGAAGGTCTGCTGCGCCTCGCGCATCCGATCATTCCGTTCATCACCGAAACCATCTGGCAGCGTGTGAAAGTACTTTGCGGCATCACCGCTGACACCATCATGCTGCAGCCGTTCCCGCAGTACGATGCGTCTCAGGTCGATGAAGCCGCACTGGCCGACACCGAGTGGCTGAAGCAGGCGATCGTTGCGGTACGTAACATCCGTGCAGAAATGAACATCGCGCCGGGTAAACCGCTGGAGCTGCTGCTGCGTGGTTGCAGCGCGGATGCAGAACGTCGCGTAAATGAAAACCGTGGCTTCCTGCAAACGCTGGCGCGTCTGGAAAGTATCACCGTGCTGCCTGCCGATGACAAAGGTCCGGTTTCCGTTACGAAGATCATCGACGGTGCAGAGCTGCTGATCCCGATGGCTGGCCTCATCAACAAAGAAGATGAGCTGGCGCGTCTGGCGAAAGAAGTGGCGAAGATTGAAGGTGAAATCAGCCGTATCGAGAACAAACTGGCGAACGAAGGCTTTGTCGCCCGCGCACCGGAAGCGGTCATCGCGAAAGAGCGTGAGAAGCTGGAAGGCTATGCGGAAGCGAAAGCGAAACTGATTGAGCAGCAGGCTGTTATCGCCGCGCTGTAATCAACACCGTGATGAAAACGAAGGCCGGAGCATGCTCCGGCCTTTTTTATCTCTTACAGAAATGGTAAAGAAGGCATAACTCCCCGAGAAATACTGGCTAAGAAGCCTTTATCTGGTTGTTCTTCTTTATTGATTAAAGGAAGGTCATCCAAATCGCCCAGCAAATACGTATTTTTTGCCTGCCAGTCAATCATCCATATTTTCAACAGTGGATAAGCCAGACCGCCCGTAATCCCGGATATCACCACCAACGCACACATGCGATAAAGCATACCGTGGTACGTTAAAGTTGAGCGAAAACGAATACGCCCATCATTCAGTGACAGGTTGCTCATAAAATGGTTTCGCAACGACACCGTTAAATAACTGGTGCTAACAGCAATCCCAAAATAATAGATTAACTGCGCGATTATCATTTTACGTTGCATTTCCATAAATTGCTGTAAATTCTCAATGTCATCATTTGCATATACAGAACTATCATACGCATTTAATATTTGATCGAAGATAATATAACCAGCAACAGCGAGAAAAGGCAATAAAGCTAAAAATGCGAGAATGGCATATTTTATACAATACGTAGTATCTAATTTCACCTTGAAACGATGTATACCGAAACTGGTATTACTCCAGAGAAAACTCATTACCAGACTATATAAAGTACCATTAAAAATACCAATGGAAACAATACCAACTATTGCCATCAGAACCATAGATATAATAACACTACTTGAACTATTGGCATGTAGCATCTTTGTCGAGATAAAGAAAACAGTCCCCATCCCAACGGCCATTAAAATCGGCAAGAAAAAGGTCACCCACCAGAACCCTTTCATAGAGCAATTAAAACTAAATCTTACGCCGTTGAGACTGGTCATTAAGGCCTGATGACGCAGTCCTTTTGCTGCCATAAATATAAGCAAAACCAACAGTAACAAAGTCAAAACACAACCAACAAGCGGCATATCTGCTGACACTGTCATTAAGATTGCGAAATAGAAAAAAACAAAAACAAGACAACTAACAAAAACATTCCCACCGGTAATTCCATAAGAAAATCGTTGTCCGTTAACTTCCATATTAGCATAAAGATAACGCTTACATTTCATTAATGCCCATGGTAAATAGATACCTAACGTTATAATCGTTAACAACACATTCACCACACAAATAAGAAAATATCTCTCACCTGTACCATGAAAAACAAACGAATGGGACGGAACATCCATTTCATTAATAACTTGAGCCATAAAAAATCCCTGAATTAAAAAATCCATTGATATAACTTATATATACAGACAGTAAAATGTTCTGCAACGTTACAATACTCTTATCAGTAATAGGCTGGCAAAAACTTTATTACTTTATAAGTCGCTTGCGCACGTAAGAAGAGAGTGGTATTAAACAAATGTATAATTACTTTATTTTTATTGGGTTAAACTATGAATAACATTGCGCCGCAATCACCTGTAATGCGTCGCCTGACGCTGCAGGATAATCCTGCTATCGCCCGCGTCATTCGTCAGGTATCCGCCGAATACGGTCTTACCGCTGATAAAGGCTACACCGTCGCCGATCCGAATCTTGACGAGCTGTATCAAGTGTATAGTCAGCCTGGTCATGCGTATTGGGTGGTTGAGTACGATGGTGAAGTGGTCGGCGGTGGTGGAATTGCGCCATTGACAGGTAGTGAAGCGGACATTTGCGAACTGCAAAAGATGTATTTTCTTCCCGCTATTCGCGGCAAAGGGCTGGCAAAAAAACTTGCTTTAATGGCGATGGATCACGCACACGAGATGGGCTTCAAACGCTGTTACCTGGAAACAACGGCTTTTCTGACAGAAGCAATTGCTCTGTATGAGCATTTAGGCTTTCAACATATCGACTACGCACTTGGCTGCACGGGGCATGTCGACTGTGAAGTACGGATGCTACGTGATCTCTAAAAAAAATGCCCGACAGTGTGAGCTATCGGGCATTTCAATCCATTAATTAGTGGCGAACCCCGTCATCGTCATCGTCGATGTACTCTTCATCGTCGCCATCTTCACCATTTGGATCTTCAAAGTAAGTGCCCCAACCGTCATACTCGACGTCAAATTTCTCCGCCAGCGTCATCAGTTGTTCCACCTGAGCATCAATCAGGTCGGCATTCAGGGCGCATTCACTGAGGATGTCGCAGCAAATCACCACATCACCATCCTCTACTTCCAGTTCTTCCGGATCGGTGACTTCATATCCGAGTTTAAACGCTTCTACCGCTGCTTTCTCCAGCGTTTCAAGGTCGTCTGCGGAAAGATGGTGCTCAATGGTGTACAGCGCATCTGGATCGCTGCCATCTTCCAGTAATTCTTCAATAATCAGACGTGTCTCTTCACGCTGCTCTTCCAGTTGTTCCGGGTTTGCCATGGCTCATTCCTCTTAATGTCCTGCCGATACTCTTATTGTCACACACCACTGACATTGCCTCCACCTTTGTGATAAAGATTTATGCTTTAGACTTGCAAATGAATAACCATACATATAAATTGAATTTTAATTCATTTAGGCGTTAGCCACAGGAGGGATCTATGTCCGGGTTTTATCATAAGCATTTCCTGAAATTACTCGATTTCACGCCAGCTGAACTTAACAGCCTGCTGCAGTTAGCCGCGAAGCTGAAAGCCGATAAGAAAAGCGGTAAAGAAGAAGCCAAACTCACTGGTAAAAACATCGCGCTCATCTTCGAAAAAGACTCGACCCGTACCCGATGCTCTTTCGAAGTTGCCGCATATGACCAGGGTGCTCGCGTTACTTATCTCGGTCCAAGCGGCAGCCAAATTGGTCATAAAGAGTCGATTAAAGACACTGCCCGCGTGCTTGGTCGCATGTATGACGGTATTCAGTATCGCGGCTATGGTCAGGAGATTGTCGAAACACTGGCGGAATACGCTGGCGTGCCGGTATGGAACGGCCTGACCAATGAGTTTCACCCCACGCAGCTGCTGGCGGATCTCCTCACCATGCAGGAGCATTTGCCCGGCAAAGCGTTCAACGAAATGACGCTGGTCTATGCAGGTGACGCACGTAACAACATGGGCAATTCGATGCTCGAAGCTGCAGCGCTTACCGGTCTGGATTTGCGTCTGGTCGCGCCACAGGCGTGCTGGCCAGAAGCTGCGCTGGTTACGGAATGCCGCGCCCTGGCACAACAAAATGGCGGGAATATTACGCTGACGGAAGATGTAGCTAAAGGAGTTGAAGGTGCTGACTTTATCTATACCGATGTATGGGTGTCGATGGGTGAAGCAAAAGAAAAATGGGCTGAACGCATTGCATTACTGCGTGATTATCAGGTGAACAGCAAGATGATGCAGTTGACCGGTAACCCGGAGGTCAAATTCCTCCACTGCCTGCCCGCGTTTCATGACGACCAAACGACGCTTGGCAAAAAAATGGCGGAAGAGTTTGGCCTACATGGCGGAATGGAAGTGACTGATGAGGTCTTCGAATCTGCCGCCAGCATTGTATTTGATCAGGCGGAAAACCGCATGCATACCATCAAAGCGGTGATGGTCGCGACGCTCAGTAAATAATTGACATCTCTATAAAGATGCCGGGAAATACAAAAAATATCCCGGCATCATATTATTTTATGCAGTGTGAGTTCTATTCTTCCACCCCCATTTTTCTATTACTGCTCGTAAATTTTCCGGAGGATTTAATTTTTCTAACTGTTTTTCATTAATATAATTATATATATTGATTTTCCCATCCCGGAGGACTTCCATCATTCTTGTTCTAATTTTTAATTCATTAACCATCTTTTCTTCAAAAATCTTAACGACATAACCCGGAAGTTTATTTACAATTTCTTTTGTTTTTTCTTCATCACCATAAACATATCCTAACTCATTAAGATACAGCTGTTCGCCCTCATAACACTTAAGTAATTGATAGAAGTACCACTTAGCAAAATCAGGTTGCTTCATGAAAAAACCCTTCAAAAAAATATCATTTACTAAAATGCTGACAGGCACTTCATTAAATAGCAACTTAACATCATCAAATAACTTTAGTATTAAGCGTGATTTTTCTTGATTGCTTAAGTTAAAATCATTGACATATGCAACCAACTTATCCCAAATCAATCCCTGTAATTTACAGCTATTTTTATAGGGTTCTTTATCGAGAAGGGAAAATAATGCCTCAGCTCTTTTAGACTGATCACAACCAGACTTAATATTTTTTATCACGTCGCATGCATAATCTATCTTTGCAGCAGCATTAAAATATTCGATACTTTTATTAAAACACCACTCCAGTATTTTTACATCACTCATATATGGCGATTTTAAAAAAGTTTCTAACATCGAACGGATGACCGGTGAGAGGTCAACCGGCGCATCATCTAAGGAATCAATAAGAATATGCGCTAGATCAATTTTGATCTTATTAATTTCATCATTACTTTTTTTATTATTAGTAAAGGCATCGTCAGACGCGCTGAGATTATCTATCTCTTCAAGTATGCCTTCTTCGCCCAGTAAGTCTGGAATAATTTCATTACATACATGAGGCATTATTAGCAGATGCTCTTGCTTTATTGTTGACAATGTTGTAGCCAAGGCATCTTTAAAAAAATCTTTATAGTCCTGGGCTTGCCAATTCATCTAGTTATTATTTAACTGAAGTGCTATTTCGTTGTTAATTTCACGCTGGTAACACGCCAGAACTTTATTAGTAATCAGTAGTAATGAACTCTCATCTTTTGTTTCAAAATCCGTCCCTTCAAAACGAAAAATTGACTTACCAGATTCTGTTACATCATCAAATATAATGGCTGTACGCCCTTGACGAGCCCCATTCACAGAGGGAGGGGTAAGTCTAACTTCTAAAATAACCGGGCGTATATCATCTTCCCACCCTTCAGGATTATTCATGTAAAATCGCATTATTTCACTACCATCATCTTTTTTTAAATAAGATGAGGATTTTATATTACCCATCATTTTTCTTCCCGCTTCATTGCGGCTTTCACTAAAATCTACATGTCCCAAGGTAAATATCCATGCCAGAAACTCCAAAAATGCCTTAGGAGAAAGGATATTTCTTTTGTTATGCTGCCCCTCGGCAATACGGGAAAAATTATTGATTCCCACACACCAGCTATTTAAAACATCATGTTTTGGTTTAAAATTCCTGCAGGAAGCAACGTAGTGAAAATAATCCGAATGCGATATTTTGCTCATGACGAACTCCTTGAGTTAATAAGAACGTCTAAGCATTACAAATTTTACTCACAAAAAAATATCAAAAAACGCTCTTTTCACAAACTCGCCGTAAACCTGGAGTTATTTACGGCGAAAAGTCATCACGCCATCAGCATCTTCACTACTGCTTTGCGAACCTGGGCTGGCGCGCCCACTGCGCACAGCGGTTTATGCACTTCCCCCGGATAAAACACAACAAAATCACCTTCATTAAGGATAACTGTTTTCTCATCAACGCCTTCCGGCAAAAATGCGATGTCTTTGTCTGCTAACCAGTCGGTATCCGGGGTGCCTGCAGGTTGTGTACTGAAGGTCATGCCTTCCTGACCTTTTAACACAATCTGAATGTCGAGATAGCGGGCATGGTACTCCGCACGGCGAGCTTCGTACGGCTCGGTCATATCTTCCGAGATAAGATAAAACAGACGATTGCCTTCGATATCGTGCTTGCCCTTGGGCGTTTCTGCCGTAACGTTTGCTTTGATATGCTCAATCGCCTGGCGTAACTCCTGGGGTAGCCACGACTGAAGATTATGAATATTTCCGATGATCATCTTTTCCACTCCTTAATTAAAACAACGTTTCATTTCTATCGTTATACGAAAAGATGATCAATTCCGCTAGCCTTAACGCGTGAATTATTGTCTTATCACAACTTATCGGCAGGCGCGTTCCCGCCTTTCGGGTCAAGGCCCGCATCACTCCTTGAGAATAGTTTTTATCGCTCCCCCCGCCAGTGCAGCTGTTGCACAGAGTTGTTCGAGGGAGTGCCCCTCTCGTGCCTTCGCAGAAAGCCCTGACATCACGGTACTCATAAAATCAGTCACACATTGTGCGCTTTGTGGATGCCGCCTGGCGATATAGTCATAAATGGCCGTTTCTGCGGCGTGATAATATTGAACGGCAATATCACGCGCTTGTGGATCATGACTATGAATGCCTTCAAGAACCATACAGCCAGCGCAGCCGCCGTTTTGGCTATATCTGCGCGCCGCTTCTTTTAATACCTCAGCCAGGCACTCCCCTACCGGACGATCATCACGAAGAATATCGACAAGCGGAATAGCTTCCGTACCGACGTATTCATTGAGTACACGGCTAAATAACCCAGCTTTACTGCCAAAAGCCGCGTAGAGGCTCGGGGGGTTAATACCAAGATAATCAGTAACTTCAGCAACACTGACAGCATCGAAACCTTTTTGGTGAAAAAGCACTTTTGCCGCAGAGATTGCCTGCTCAGGAGCGAAACGTCTGGGACGACCTGGAACGCGAGATTGTTTTTTAGTGACCATTACAAAACCTGTTGACAGAAAGTTAAAACAGTTTTGTAATGCATGTTACATAATAAATCAAGGAGTCCTTATGGGCGCTTTTACAGGTAAGACAGTTCTCATCCTCGGTGGCAGTCGTGGTATCGGTGCCGCTATCGTACGTCGTTTCGTCACCGATGGGGCCAATGTACGATTCACCTATGCGGGGTCGAAAGATGCCGCTAAACGCCTGGCACAAGAGACTGGAGCGACAGCAGTATTCACAGATAGTGCTGACAGAGACGCTGTCATTGATGTCGTTCGTAAGAGCGGCGCATTGGATATCCTGGTGGTAAATGCAGGTATTGGCGTCTTTGGCGAGGCCCTGGAATTAAATGCCGACGATATTGATCGCCTTTTCAAAATCAATATTCATGCTCCTTATCATGCCTCTGTTGAAGCCGCCCGGCAGATGCCCGAAGGCGGGCGCATCTTAATCATCGGCTCCGTGAATGGCGATCGTATGCCTGTTGCAGGCATGGCGCGCGGGCTGGCCCGTGATTTTGGACCGCGTGGGATCACCATTAACGTCGTCCAGCCAGGGCCAATTGATACCGACGCTAATCCCGCCAACGGGCCAATGCGCGATATGTTGCATAGTTTGATGGCTATCAAAAGACATGGGCAACCGGAAGAGGTCGCTGGTATGGTCGCATGGTTAGCAGGGCCAGAAGCCAGTTTTGTTACCGGCGCGATGCATACCATTGATGGCGCGTTTGGCGCATAACCGACTACGCTCAATTAAGCCCAGCCATTATCCATGATGTCTGGGTTTTGTTTACTCACGTCGTCCGCTAAAAGCGGCTCCCGGTAAAGAGAAATCTTCTGTTCATGTCGTAAATCTTGAGGATAACCAAATGGTAGAAAGAACCGCTGTTTTCCCTGCTGGCCGACATTCACTATATGCTGAGCATCGTTATTCTGCGGCTATTCGTTCCGGCGATTTGCTGTTTGTTTCCGGGCAAGTAGGAAGTCGAGAGGACGGAACACCAGAACCCGATTTTCAGCAACAAGTCAGACTGGCATTTGATAATTTGCATGCGATCCTGGCAGCTGCGGGATGCACTTTTGACGATATCATTGATGTTACGAGCTTCCATACCGATCCAGAAAACCAATTTGAAGACATCATGACGGTGAAAAATGAAATATTTAGCGCCCCACCTTATCCAAACTGGACGGCGGTGGGTGTTACATGGCTGGCAGGCTTTGATTTTGAAATTAAAGTGATAGCGCGCATCCCTGAGCAGTAAGCAATAGTGTTAGCCGTTCGCTTTCACACTCCGCCCTATAAGTCGGATGAATGGAATAAAATGCATATCTGATTGCGTGAAAGTGAAAAAGGAAAAAGCAGGGAATGTCTGCAATTATTGATACCGAAGGACAGTTCCCCTGCAGAATCACATCAAATAAAAATGCATATACCTTGACTTTTAATTCAAATAAACCGTTTGCGCTGACAAAATATTGCATCAAATGCTTGCGCCGCTTCTGACGATGAGTATAATGCCGGACAATTTGCCGGGAGGATGTATGGTTCAGTGTGTTCGACATTTTGTCTTACCGCGTCTGAAAAAAGACGCTGGCCTGCCGTTTTTCTTCCCGTTGATCACCCATTCCCAGCCCCTCAATCGAGGGGCTTTTTTTTGCCCAGGCGTCAGGAGATAAAAGATGGCTAATCCGCTATATCAGAAACATATCATTTCCATAAACGACCTTAGTCGCGATGATCTTAATCTGGTGCTGGCGACAGCGGCGAAACTGAAAGCAAACCCGCAACCAGAGCTGTTGAAGCACAAAGTCATTGCCAGCTGTTTCTTCGAAGCCTCTACCCGTACCCGCCTCTCTTTCGAAACATCTATGCACCGCCTGGGTGCCAGCGTGGTGGGCTTCTCCGACAGCGCCAATACATCACTGGGTAAAAAGGGCGAAACGCTGGCCGATACCATTTCGGTTATCAGCACTTACGTCGATGCGATAGTGATGCGTCATCCGCAGGAAGGTGCGGCGCGCCTGGCCACCGAGTTTTCCGGCAATGTACCGGTACTGAATGCCGGTGATGGCTCCAACCAACATCCGACGCAAACCTTGCTGGACTTATTCACTATTCAGGAAACCCAGGGGCGTCTGGACAATCTCCACGTCGCAATGGTTGGTGACCTGAAATATGGCCGCACCGTTCACTCCCTGACTCAGGCGTTAGCGAAGTTCGACGGCAACCGTTTTTACTTCATCGCGCCGGACGCGCTGGCAATGCCGCAATACATTCTGGATATGCTCGATGAAAAAGGGATCGCATGGAGTCTGCACAGCTCTATTGAAGAAGTGATGGCGGAAGTAGACATCCTGTACATGACCCGCGTGCAAAAAGAGCGTCTGGACCCGTCCGAGTACGCCAACGTGAAAGCGCAGTTTGTTCTTCGCGCCAGCGATCTCCACAACGCCAAAGCCAATATGAAAGTGCTGCATCCGCTGCCGCGTGTTGATGAGATTGCCACCGATGTGGATAAAACGCCACACGCCTGGTACTTCCAGCAGGCAGGCAACGGGATTTTCGCTCGCCAGGCGTTACTGGCACTGGTTCTGAATCGCGATCTGGTACTGTAAGGGGAAATAGAGATGACACACGATAATAAATTGCAGGTTGAAGCTATTAAACGCGGCACGGTAATTGACCATATCCCCGCCCAGATCGGTTTTAAGCTGTTGAGTCTGTTCAAGCTGACCGAAACGGATCAGCGGATCACCATTGGTCTGAACCTGCCTTCTGGCGAGATGGGCCGCAAAGATCTGATCAAAATCGAAAATACCTTTTTGAGTGAAGATCAGGTAGATCAACTGGCATTGTATGCACCGCAAGCCACGGTTAACCGTATCGACAACTATGAAGTGGTGGGTAAATCGCGCCCCAGTCTGCCGGAGCGCATCGACAACGTGCTGGTCTGCCCGAACAGCAACTGTATCAGCCATGCCGAACCGGTTTCTTCCAGCTTTGCCGTGCGAAAACGCGCCAATGACATCGCGCTCAAATGCAAATACTGTGAAAAAGAGTTTTCCCATAATGTGGTGCTGGCCAATTAATTGCGGTTGGTAATAAAAGTCTGGCTCCCTATAATGAGCCAGACTTTTTACCGCTGTAATAAAGGAGAAATCATGAGCAAAACTATCGCGACGGAAAATGCACCGGCAGCTATCGGTCCTTACGTACAGGGCGTTGATCTGGGCAATATGATCATCACCTCCGGTCAGATCCCGGTAAATCCGAAAACGGGTGAAGTACCGGCAGACGTCGCTGCACAGGCACGTCAGTCGCTGGATAACGTAAAAGCGATTGTCGAAGCCGCTGGCCTGAAAGTGGGCGATATCGTTAAAACCACCGTGTTTGTGAAAGATCTGAACGACTTCGCAACCGTAAACGCCACTTACGAAGCCTTCTTCACCGAACACAACGCCACCTTCCCGGCACGTTCTTGCGTTGAAGTTGCCCGTCTGCCGAAAGACGTAAAAATTGAGATCGAAGCGATCGCTGTTCGTCGCTAATCTTGATGGAAATCCGGGCTATCATGCCCGGATTAAGTCTGATGACAAACGCAAAATCGCCTGATGCGCTACGCTTATCAGGCCTACGTGATTCCTGCAATTTATTGAATTTGTTGGCCGGATAAGGCATTTACGCCGCATCCGGCATGAACAAAGCTTACTTTGTCTGCAATCTGAATCGGGGCTATCGTGCCCAGTTTATTCTTTATTGCCAGCCGTAACGACGGCTATAGAACCCTTTCACCAACTGGGTTAATGTCATATACCCTGCCAGAATCGCAACCAGCCACGGGAAATAGCTTAACGGCAGCGCCTGTAATTGCAGATAACTGGCCAGCGGTGAAAACGGCAATGCGATCCCGACAATCATCACGATCACGGTCATGATCATTAACGGCCACGATGCACAGCTCTGAATAAACGGCACACGGCGGGTACGGATCATATGCACAATCAGCGTTTGCGACAGTAAGCCCACCACAAACCATCCCGACTGGAACAGCGTTTGCGTTTCCGGCGTGTTGGCATGGAATACCCACCACATCAGGCAAAACGTCAGAATATCGAAGATCGAGCTGATCGGTCCGAAGAAGATCATAAAGCGCCCCAGATCCGCCGGGTTCCAACGCTGCGGCTTTTGAATTTGCTCGTCGTCGACGTTATCAAACGGGATCGCCACCTGTGACACATCATACAGCAGGTTCTGAATAAGCAAGTGTAACGGCAACATCGGCAGGAAGGGCAAGAAAGCACTCGCCACCAGCACGCTGAACACATTACCGAAGTTGGAGCTCGCCGTCATTTTGATGTATTTCAGCATGTTGGCGAAAGTGCGACGTCCTTCAATAACCCCCTCTTCCAGCACCATCAGGCTTTTTTCCAGCAGGATGATATCAGCCGCTTCACGGGCAATATCTACCGCGCCGTCCACAGAAATGCCGATATCCGCAGCGCGTAAGGCGGGCGCATCATTAATACCATCGCCCATAAAGCCAACCACATGCCCTTCGCGCTTCAGTAAGGTCACAATGCGTTCTTTATGCATCGGCGTCAGACGAGCAAACAGCGTGGTGCGCTGTGCGAGATTTGCCAGTTCGTCGTCAGATAGCGTTTCAATATCACTACCAATGACCACCTCTCCCGCGTCCAGCCCCACTTCATGGCACACTTTCGCTGCAACTAACTCACTGTCGCCAGTAAGGATTTTTACGGTAATTCCACTCGCTTTTAATGCCTTCAGTGCCGGAGCAGTTGTCTCTTTTGGCGGATCAAGAAAAGCAATATATCCTTCGAGGATCAGGTCGGATTCATCCGCCCGCTGGTAATCTCCTTCACGCGCTGGCAGGTATTTCGTCGCCACCGCAACCACGCGCAGCCCCTGACGATTCAGCGTATCAGTAACCCGCTTAATCTTACGCAGCATGATGTCATCGAGCGGCACAATCTCGCCATTGTGACGCACCTGCGAACACACATTGAGGATTTCCTGCAATGCACCTTTGCAAACCAGCTGATGGTGCTCGGTATTTTCTGCCACTACCACCGACATCCGGCGACGCTCGAAATCAAACGGAATCTCATCGATTTTTTGCCAACGACTGGCCAGCGAGCGCGCTGACTCTTCATCCGTACCTTCGAGCACCGCTGTATCGAGCAGGTTTTTAAGTCCGGTCTGATAATGACTGTTCAACCACGCGCTATGCAGCACGCGTTCGCTGGTTTTACCGGAGATATCGGTATGATTCTCCAGCACAATTTTGTCCTGTGTCAGGGTGCCAGTTTTATCAGTGCACAGAATATCCATTGCGCCAAAGTTCTGAATAGCATCCAGATGTTTGACGATCACTTTCTGTTTCGACAGCTTTACTGCGCCGCGCGCCAGCGTCGAGGTAACAATCATCGGCAACATTTCCGGCGTTAAGCCTACCGCGACCGAAAGCGCAAACAGTGCCGCTTCCCACCAGTCGCCTTTGGTGTAACCATTGATTAACAGCACCACCGGAGCCATCACCAGCATAAAGCGAATCAGCAGCATACTGACGCGGCTGATCCCTTGCTGAAAGGCATTCGGCTCGCTTTCCTGCTCACTAACACGCCCCGCCAGTTGACCAAACCAGGTATTGGCACCTGTAGCAATCACCATTGCTTGTGCCGTGCCGCTCACCACGGTGGTGCCCATAAAACACAGGGTGTCGCACTCCAGCGGATTGCTGTGCTCCGGCTGGCGAGTGGTAGCTGCTTTTTCTACGGGCAGAGACTCACCGGTTAACGACGCCTGAGCGACGAACAGATCCCGCGCCTGCAAGATACGTAAATCTGCCGGGATCATATCCCCCGCCGCCAGTTTTATAATATCGCCGGGCACCAGCTGGTCGATCGGGATCTCCAGCCAGCCATTTTCGCCTTTGTCGTTAATTACGCGCAGCACCGTCGCAGTATTGCTGACCATCGCTTTCAGGGCATCTGCCGCTTTAGTGGAACGTGCTTCCTGAATAAAGTTCAGCAACGTAGAAATAGCGACCATTAGCGCGATAACGCCCGCGGCAAATAAATCTTCCGTGGCGTAAGAAATAGCGCCGAGAATGGTGAGTAAAATATTAAATGGGTTGCGATAGCAGACCCATAAATGTACCCACCACGGCGACGGTTGTTGTGCGGGTAATTTATTTTCACCATGTTGTTCGCGGGCAGATTCCACTTCCGCCTGATTTAACCCTTCCGGATGGGTGTCGAACGTTTTCCATAATTCTTCTTCGGGCATCACCGCCATTTTCAGGCAATGCGCACTTAAGGACGGCGGGACCGCCGTATTCACTGTCTGTTGCGCGCCAGGCAATGGATCGCGATGAACCAGACGGGAAGGTAAATGGCGAATGAGCCGGGTAAAAATTTCTTTAAACATAAGGAGTCCCTCCGCACTGTCTGAAACAGTACAGAAATGTCTTCAGGCGTGGCGAAGCCTTACCTGAAGGTAATAAAGCTGAGCAGGGACGTTAAAACGTCACGGCCTTACGCATCCGGTAACGCCGTGAAAAGACGGGCTTACCGGAAAAGTTTTAATCTCCGTCGAGGGAGAGGCGTGGGATCAGGTTCCATATAACCTCCGGTAAGTGAAAAAAGCGCCGCAAATAATAAGGAGAATCCAATAATATTCGTAGCATCTATGGCGATATAATACCTGCTGGCAACTAAACCAACGATAAACCAGACTTTACCCATTGCTGAATGCACGGGTAAAGTTAGGCTCAAATAATTAAACAACACGTTACAGGACAACAGGATGCAAAATCGGCTGACCATCAAAGACATCGCACGCTTAAGCGGCGTGGGGAAATCTACAGTTTCCCGGGTGCTGAATAACGAAAGCGGCGTGAGCCAGCGCACCCGCGAGCGTGTTGAAGCAGTGATGAATCAGCATGGATTTTCCCCTTCCCGCTCTGCGCGCGCTATGCGTGGGCAAAGCGATAAAGTGGTCGCCATCATTGTTACCCGTCTGGATTCGTTGTCAGAAAATCTCGCCGTTCAAACCATGCTGCCAGCGTTCTATGAACAAGGTTACGACCCAATCATGATGGAAAGTCAGTTTTCCCCACAATTAGTTGCCGAACATTTGGGGGTGCTGAAACGGCGTAATATCGACGGCGTAGTGCTGTTCGGTTTTACTGGCATAACAGAAGAAATGTTAGCCCACTGGCAGTCATCGCTGGTTCTGCTGGCGCGTGACGCAAAAGGCTTTGCTTCGGTCTGTTATGACGACGAAGGGGCAATCAAGATCCTGATGCAACGGCTGTATGGCCAGGGACATCGTAATATCAGTTATCTCGGCGTGCCGCATAGTGACGTGACAACCGGTAAGCGACGTCACGAAGCCTACCTGGCGTTCTGCAAAGCGCATAAACTGCATCCCGTTGCCGCTCTGCCAGGGCTTGCTATGAAGCAAGGCTATGAGAACGTGGCAAAAGTGATTACGCCTGAAACTACTGCGTTACTGTGCGCAACCGACACGCTGGCACTTGGCGCAAGTAAATACCTGCAAGAGCAACGCATCGACACCTTGCAACTGGCGAGCGTCGGTAATACACCGTTAATGAAATTCCTCCATCCGGAGATCGTCACCGTAGATCCCGGTTACGCCGAAGCTGGACGCCAGGCGGCCTGCCAATTGATCGCACAGGTAACCGGGCGCAGCGAACCGCAACAAATCATCATCCCCGCCACCCTGTCCTGATCGTTTCCTGAACGATAAATTGTGATCTTCGCTGCGTTTCGGGAACGTTCCCGTTTTTAAATTTTTCCGCGCAATATATTCTGCAGCCAACCAAAAATGTCATCTGCCATGGGGCTTTATGATGAGCAAAATAAACCAAACGGATATCGATCGGTTGATTGAACTGGTCGGCGGGCGCGGCAATATTGCGACGGTGAGCCACTGTATTACTCGCCTGCGCTTTGTCCTCAACCAACCGGCCAATGCCAGACCGAAAGAAATTGAGCAACTCCCCATGGTGAAAGGCTGTTTCACCAATGCCGGGCAATTTCAGGTGGTGATTGGCACCAATGTGGGTGATTACTATCAAGCACTGATTGCGTCAACCGGACAGGCGCAGGTTGATAAAGAGCAGGTAAAAAAAGCTGCCCGGCAGAATATGAAATGGCATGAGCAGTTGATCTCTCATTTCGCGGAGATCTTCTTCCCGTTGCTGCCCGCGTTGATTAGCGGCGGTTTGATCCTCGGTTTTCGCAATGTGATCGGCGATTTGCCCATGAGCAACGGTCAAACGCTGGCGCAAATGTACCCTTCCCTGCAAACGATCTACGATTTTCTGTGGTTGATCGGTGAAGCGATCTTCTTCTACCTGCCGGTCGGGATTTGCTGGTCAGCGGTGAAAAAAATGGGCGGCACGCCGATCCTCGGTATCGTGCTTGGCGTGACACTGGTTTCTCCACAGCTGATGAACGCTTATCTGCTCGGGCAGCAGCTGCCGGAAGTGTGGGACTTTGGCATGTTCAGCATCGCCAAAGTAGGCTATCAGGCGCAGGTGATCCCGGCACTGTTAGCCGGACTGGCGCTGGGCGTTATTGAAACTCGCCTTAAACGCATCGTGCCGGATTACCTCTATCTGGTGGTGGTACCCGTCTGTTCGCTGATCCTCACGGTGTTCCTCGCCCATGCGCTGATTGGTCCGTTTGGTCGCATGATTGGCGATGGCGTTGCCTTTGCGGTACGTCACCTGATGACCGGCAGCTTTGCTCCGATTGGTGCGGCATTGTTTGGCTTCCTGTACGCGCCGCTGGTGATCACCGGCGTACACCAGACCACCCTTGCTATTGATTTGCAGATGATTCAAAGCATGGGTGGCACGCCAGTGTGGCCGCTGATTGCGCTGTCGAATATCGCTCAGGGCTCCGCCGTGATAGGCATTATCATTTCCAGCCGCAAGCACAATGAACGCGAGATCTCCGTGCCTGCCGCTATCTCCGCCTGGCTTGGGGTCACTGAGCCTGCAATGTACGGCATCAACCTGAAATATCACTTCCCGATGCTGTGCGCGATGATTGGTTCTGGTCTGGCAGGATTGCTATGCGGCCTGAACGGCGTTATGGCGAATGGCATCGGCGTAGGCGGCCTGCCGGGAATTCTCTCGATTCAACCGAGCTACTGGCAGGTATTTGCGCTGGCAATGGCTATCGCCATCATCATCCCGATTGTACTCACCTCGTTTATCTATCAGCGGAAATACCGCCTGGGCACGCTGGACATTGTTTAATTTTCTTCGGGGCGCAATTGCGCCCTCTCGCATTTGCAGGAATAACGTAATGACTAATCTTCCCCACTGGTGGCAAAACGGCGTTATCTACCAGATTTATCCAAAGAGTTTTCAGGACACCACGGGTAGCGGCACCGGCGATTTACGTGGCGTTATCCAACGCCTGGACTATCTGCATAAACTGGGCGTTGATGCCATCTGGCTAACCCCCTTTTATGTCTCTCCCCAGGTCGATAACGGTTACGATGTAGCGAACTATACGGCGATTGATCCCACCTACGGCACGCTGGACGATTTTGACGAACTGGTGACGCAGGCAAAATCGCGCGGGATTCGTATCATTCTCGATATGGTGTTTAACCATACCTCTACCCAACATGCCTGGTTTCGCGAGGCGCTGAACAAAGAAAGCCCTTACCGCCAGTTTTATATCTGGCGCGATGGCGAACCAGAAACGCCACCGAACAACTGGCGTTCAAAATTTGGCGGTAGTGCGTGGCGCTGGCATGCGGAAAGCGAACAGTACTATTTGCATCTCTTTGCACCAGAACAGGCGGATCTCAACTGGGAGAATCCAGCGGTACGCGCAGAGCTGAAAAAAGTCTGTGAATTCTGGGCCGATCGTGGGGTCGACGGGTTGCGCCTGGATGTGGTGAATCTGATCTCCAAAGACCCGCGTTTCCCTGAAGACCTGGATGGCGACGGGCGTCGCTTCTACACCGACGGGCCACGAGCACACGAGTTTTTGCACGAGATGAACCGCGATGTGTTTACGCCACGCGGGTTAATGACCGTAGGTGAAATGTCCTCCACCAGCCTTGAGCATTGCCAGCGATACGCGGCACTGACAGGCAGTGAATTGTCGATGACCTTTAATTTTCATCACCTGAAGGTCGATTATCCCGGTGGTGAAAAATGGACGCTGGCTAAACCTGACTTTGTGGCGTTGAAAACCTTGTTCCGCCACTGGCAACAAGGAATGCACAACGTAGCATGGAATGCCTTGTTCTGGTGTAACCACGATCAGCCGCGCATTGTTTCTCGCTTTGGTGATGAAGGTGAATACCGCGTGCCTGCGGCAAAAATGCTGGCGATGGTGCTGCATGGCATGCAGGGAACGCCGTATATCTACCAGGGCGAAGAGATTGGCATGACCAACCCGCATTTCACGCGCATTACTGACTATCGCGACGTGGAGAGCCTCAATATGTTTGCCGAGCTGCGCAACGATGGGCGTGATGCCGACGAGTTATTGGCAATCCTCGCCAGTAAATCCCGTGACAACAGTCGCACGCCCATGCAATGGAGCAACGGCGATAATGCCGGGTTTACGGCTGGCGAACCGTGGATTGGCCTGGGCGATAACTATCAACAAATCAACGTAGAAGCCGCGCTGACCGATGAGTCCTCGGTGTTTTACACCTACCAAAAGTTAATCGCACTGCGTAAGCAAGAAGCCGTTCTGACATGGGGCAATTACCAGGATCTGCTGCCAAACAGCCCTGTATTGTGGTGCTATCGCCGTGAATGGAAGGGGCAAACCTTGCTGGTCATTGCCAACCTTAGCCGTGGGATCCAACCCTGGCAGCCAGGGCAAATGCGCGGCAACTGGCAGCTTGTGATGCATAACTACGAAGAAGCCTCACCACAACCCTGTGCCATGAATTTACGGCCTTTTGAGGCTGTCTGGTGGTTACAGAAGTAAATCTTCCCTAAGCCCCGGTAATGCCGGTCATTCCGGGGTTTTGTCTGTCAGCATGTTGTTTTTGTTGATTTTTCAACCAGCAAATTCATTAAAAAATTTACATAACGCTGTAGCGCCCGTCATCCGTACGCTCTGCTTTTTACTTTGAGCTACATCAAAAAAAGTTCAAACATCCTTGATGCAAAGCACTATATATAGACTTTAAAATGCGTCCCAACCCAATATGTTGTATTAATCGACTATAATTGCTACTACAGCTCCCCACGAAAAAGGTGCGGCGTTGTGGATAAGCGGATGGCGATTGCGGAAAGCACCGGAAAACGAAACGAAAAAACCGGAAAACGCCTTTCCCAATTTCTGTGGATAACCTGTTCTTAAAAATATGGAGCGATCATGACACCGCATGTGATGAAACGAGACGGCTGCAAAGTGCCGTTTAAATCAGAGCGCATCAAAGAAGCGATTCTGCGTGCAGCTAAAGCAGCGGAAGTCGATGATGCCGATTATTGCGCCACTGTTGCTGCGGTTGTCAGCGAGCAGATGCAGGGCCGCAACCAGGTGGATATCAACGAGATCCAGACCGCAGTTGAAAACCAGCTGATGTCGGGTCCATACAAACAACTGGCTCGTGCTTACATCGAGTACCGTCACGATCGCGACATTGAACGTGAAAAACGCGGTCGCCTGAACCAGGAGATCCGTGGTCTGGTCGAGCAGACCAACGCCTCGTTACTCAACGAAAACGCCAACAAAGACAGCAAGGTGATTCCAACCCAGCGCGACCTGCTGGCCGGGATCGTGGCTAAACACTATGCACGCCAGCACCTGCTGCCGCGTGACGTGGTGCAGGCACATGAGCGTGGCGATATTCACTATCACGATCTCGATTACTCGCCGTTCTTCCCGATGTTCAACTGCATGTTGATTGACCTGAAAGGCATGCTGACCCAGGGCTTTAAAATGGGGAACGCCGAGATTGAACCGCCGAAGTCGATCTCTACGGCAACCGCTGTAACTGCGCAGATTATTGCTCAGGTCGCCAGCCATATTTATGGCGGCACCACCATTAACCGTATCGATGAAGTGCTGGCACCGTTTGTCACCGCCAGCTACAACAAACATCGCAAGACCGCAGAAGAGTGGAACATCCCGGACGCCGAAGGCTACGCTAACTCTCGTACCATTAAAGAGTGCTACGATGCCTTCCAGTCGCTGGAGTACGAAGTAAACACCCTGCACACCGCCAACGGTCAGACGCCGTTTGTAACCTTTGGTTTTGGTCTGGGCACCAGCTGGGAATCGCGCCTGATTCAGGAATCTATCCTGCGTAACCGTATCGCAGGCCTCGGTAAAAACCGTAAAACTGCGGTGTTCCCGAAACTGGTGTTTGCGATTCGCGATGGTCTGAACCATAAAAAAGGCGATCCGAACTACGACATCAAACAGCTGGCGCTGGAGTGCGCAAGCAAGCGCATGTATCCGGATATCCTGAACTACGATCAGGTAGTGAAAGTCACCGGTTCGTTTAAAACCCCGATGGGCTGCCGCAGCTTCCTCGGCGTGTGGGAAAATGAAAACGGCGAGCAGATCCACGATGGTCGTAACAACCTCGGCGTGATCAGCCTGAACCTGCCGCGTATTGCTCTGGAAGCAAAAGGCGATGAAGCCACCTTCTGGAAGCTGCTGGATGAACGTCTGGTGCTGGCACGTAAGGCGCTGATGACCCGTATCGCTCGTCTCGAAGGCGTGAAAGCGCGCGTGGCCCCGATCCTCTATATGGAAGGTGCTTGTGGCGTGCGTCTCAATGCTGACGATGATGTTTCTGAAATCTTCAAAAACGGTCGTGCGTCTATTTCGCTGGGTTACATCGGCATCCACGAAACCATTAACGCGCTGTTCGGCGGCGAGCATGTTTACGACAACGAGCAGCTTCGCGCGAAAGGTATCGCCATTGTTGAACGTCTGCGTCAGGCAGTGGATAAGTGGAAAGAAGAAACGGGTTATGGTTTCAGTCTCTACAGCACGCCGAGTGAAAACCTGTGCGACCGCTTCTGCCGTCTCGATACTGCTGAGTTTGGCGTGGTGCCGGGCGTGACCGATAAAGGTTACTACACCAACAGTTTCCACCTCGATGTGGAGAAGAAGGTGAACCCGTACGACAAGATCGACTTTGAAGCGCCTTACCCGCCGCTGGCGAACGGTGGTTTCATTTGCTACGGCGAGTATCCAAACATTCAGCACAACCTGAAGGCGCTGGAAGATGTCTGGGATTACAGCTATCAGCATGTACCGTATTACGGCACCAATACACCGATTGATGAGTGCTACGAGTGTGGCTTTACCGGTGAGTTCGAGTGCACCAGCAAAGGCTTCACTTGCCCGAAATGTGGTAACCATGACGCCTCCCGTGTGTCGGTGACTCGCCGCGTGTGCGGATATTTAGGTAGCCCGGATGCACGTCCATTTAACGCCGGTAAGCAGGAAGAAGTTAAGCGCCGCGTTAAACATTTGGGGAATGGGCAGATAGGTTAATCTTCACTCTACGTTAAGCAAATGCCGGATGCGGCGTAAACGCCTTATCCGGCCTACATGGCAACAACGATTGTAGGCCTGATAAGACGCGACAGCGTCGCATCAGGCGTTGATTACCGGATGCATCCTATACGCGGACTGATAAGCCAGGCGAAACAATGAATTATCATCAGTACTATCCTGTCGACATCGTCAACGGCCCCGGCACTCGCTGCACCCTGTTTGTCTCCGGGTGTGTTCATGAATGCCCCGGTTGCTATAACAAAAGCACCTGGCGGGTAAATTCCGGTCAGCCATTTACCAAAGCAATGGAAGACCAGATCATTAACGATCTGAATGACACTCGCATCAAACGCCAGGGTATTTCCCTCTCCGGCGGCGATCCGCTGCATCCGCAAAACGTGCCGGATATTCTGAAACTGGTACAACGCATCCGCGCCGAGTGTCCGGGTAAAGACATCTGGGTGTGGACAGGCTATAAACTCGACGAACTCAACGCTGCGCAAATGCAGGTTGTTGATTTGATTAACGTGCTGGTCGACGGCAAATTTGTGCAGGATTTAAAAGACCCTTCCCTGATCTGGCGCGGCAGCAGCAATCAGGTGGTGCATCATTTGCGATGATAAGTTCCCTGTTACCTGAGTGCAGGCAACAGGGAAATGAGGAATTAACGATACTTCTGGTGATAGGCGTTGCGGGTCGTTTTCAGTTGCTCTGCGGCAGCCTGCGCTTCTTTTACTTTACCTTCATTAGCCAGCTTCAGCGCGTCGTCAATCTGGCCAACCAGAATGTCGAAACCGTGGCGGAAGTCTTTCATTTCCGGGCTGTCTGGCGATTTTCCTTCCAGCTTCGGCGGCGTTGCTTTTTGCGCATCCAGCGCTGCGGCGCGCATCTTCGTTAACGCGTCTTTGACTTGCGCCGCGTTATCGGCTTTTTCGACCACTTTTAAATTGTCGTTGAGGGTTTCCATATTGTCTTCAAGATCAGCGGCAAACGACGCCGAACTGAATACCAACGAGGAGACTGCAAGAATAGCTAACAGGCTTTTACGCATTGCTCACTTCCTTTTTTATTATGAAGATTTGGCGCGGCAGGTCGCGCCATTTTTTTACTGCCCGGCGATTTTCATCTCCGGCAACAGCACAGAACCACACTGTATATTACTGCGTGTTTCAATATCGTTACCGACGGTGACAATATTGCGCCACATATCTTTTAAATTACCTGCGATGGTGATTTCGCTAACCGGATACTGAATTTCGCCGTTTTCTACCCAGAAGCCCGCCGCACCACGGGAATAATCACCGGTAATTGCACTCACGCCCTGGCCCATCAGCTCCGTCACCACCAGCCCGGTGCCCATCTCTTTGAGCATTTGTTCGAAGCTTAGCCCTTGTCCGGCAATCCGCCAGTTGTGAATACCGCCCGCATGTCCGGTGCTTTTCAGCCCCAGTTTTCGCGCCGAATAGCTGGTCAGCAGCCACTGAGTCAGGATGCCATCTTTAATAATATCGCGACGCTCGGTGCGCACACCTTCGCTGTCGAATGGCGTCGACGCCAGCCCTTTCAGCAGATGCGGATGCTCTTCAATGGTCAGCCAGTCCGGCAGAATTTGTTTACCCAGCGAATCCAGCAGAAAGGTAGATTTACGGTAAACCGAGCCACCCGCTATCGCCCCCACCAGATGGCCAAAAAGCCCGGTTGCCACTTCATTGGCAAAAATGACCGGCGCTTTCATGGTGGAGAGTTTACGCGGTGACAGGCGCGATAAAGTACGGCGAGCACAGTCGGCCCCAACCCACTCTGGCGTTTGCAGATCGCTCATCGCACGACCAATGGTGTAGGCGTAATCACGCTCCATATCGCCATTTTCTTCGGCAATTACACAGCTGGAGAGCGAATGACGCGTTGAGCAGTAACCCTGCAACATGCCGTGGCTGTTGCCAAAAACTTTGACACCGTAGTGGCTGTTAAAGCTGCCACCTTCGGTATTGGTGATGCGTTTGTCCGCCTGCAATGCCGCCTGTTCTGCGCGGGCCGCCAGTTCAATGGCTTCATCCGGGGAAACTTCCGCAGGGTGGAACAAGTCGAGATCTGGTGCGTCAAAGGCCAGCAGCTCTTTGTCTGCCACGCCGGCACAGGGATCTGGCGAGGTATAACGGGCAATATCCAGCGCCGCCTGTACAGTACGGGCAATGGCCTGCGGGCTTAAATCGGTGGATGATGCGCTACCTTTGCGGTTCTGGTGATAAACAGTGATCCCCAGCGCGCCATCGCTATTGAATTCAACATTCTCCACTTCACCATAACGCGTGCTTACGCTAATGCCGGTGGTCTTGCTGACGGCAACTTCCGCACCGTCCGATTTGCCTGAGGCCAACTCCAGCGCAGTGGAAACTGCTTCTTCCAGAATCTTGCGCTGCGCTTCAACTTGAGAGATTACTTTCATTGCAAGTGCCATAATGTAGAGAGTTTCTCTGAAGTCTAACAGAGAACCGTTTTTCAGTGCGCATCTTAACTGGTAACATTAGCCTCTTTTTTTAAGGAGCCTGAGATGACTAAGCAGCCCGAAGACTGGCTCGACGACGTTCCCGGTGATGACATCGAAGACGAAGACGATGAAATTATCTGGGTCAGTAAAAGTGAAATTAAACGTGATGCCGAGGAGCTAAAACGCCTTGGCGCGGAAATTGTTGATCTGGGGAAAAACGCGCTGGATAAGATCCCGTTAGATGCGGATCTGCGCGCGGCTATTGAGCTCGCCCAGCGTATTAAGATGGAAGGTCGCCGCCGCCAGTTGCAGCTCATCGGTAAGATGCTGCGCCAGCGCGATGTAGAACCGATCCGTCAGGCGCTGGATAAGCTGAAAAACCGTCACAACCAGCAGGTGGTGCTGTTCCATAAACTGGAAAACCTGCGCGATCGTCTGATCGATCAAGGTGATGACGCCATCGCTGAGGTATTAAATCTGTGGCCCGATGCCGATCGTCAGCAGCTGCGTACTCTGATCCGCAACGCGAAGAAAGAGAAAGAAGGGAATAAGCCGCCGAAATCCGCACGCCAGATTTTCCAGTATCTGCGCGAACTGGCGGAGAATGAAGGGTAATTTTCGTTGTTGATGTGAGTATGGTTTGCCGGATGCGGTGCACCTGTAGGCCTGATAAGACGCATCAAGCGTCGCATCAGGCACTATGCTCAAATGCCGGATGCGGCGTGAACGCCTTATCCGGCCTACGCACACTATATCAGGCTGAGGCCGAATTACTGCGCAGCTTCCGCCTTCTTCGCCAGACCATCCAGCAGTTTCTGATGGATCCCACCAAAACCGCCGTTGCTCATCACCAGAATATGGTCGCCAGGCTGAGCGGTTTTCACCACCATATCTGCCAGCGTATCCACATCGCCACTCCAGTGTGCAGGCTGAACGCAGGCTTCTGCCACTTCTGCCACCTGCCACGGAATATGCGCCGGTTGCAGCAGGAAGACTTCATCGGCACGACCTAATGAAGGTGCCAGATCGTCTTTGCAGATCCCCATTTTCATGGTATTCGAGCGCGGTTCCAGCACAGCAATAATGCGCGCCGTACCACCAACTTTGCCACGCAGCGCCGCCAGCGTTGCCAGAATCGCCGTCGGGTGATGGGCAAAATCGTCATATACCGTGACGCCATTCGCTTCACCACGCAACTCCAGACGGCGACGAGCATTAATAAACGAACCCAGCGCGTTAGCGGCATCTGCCGGCGCTACACCAACATGGCGAGCCGCTGCAATCGCCATCAGGCCATTGTGCATATTATGTTCGCCTACCAGCGACCATTTCACTTCGCCCACTTTTTCGCCATCCAGCAAAACTTCCCATTCGGAAGCATCGGTGGTCAGCTTTTTCGCCTGCCAGTGACCCTGCTCACCCACCAGCTCCTGCTCGCTCCAGCAGCCCATCGCCATGGTCTGTTTCAGGTTGATGTCATTTTCCGGCCAGATAATACGGCCCTGCCCCGGAACGATACGCACCAGATGGTGGAACTGTTTCTGGATCGCTTTCAGGTCGTCAAAGATATCGGCGTGATCGAACTCAAGGTTGTTGAGGATCAGCGTACGCGGGCAGTAATGGACAAATTTAGAGCGTTTGTCGAAGAAGGCGCAGTCGTACTCATCCGCTTCGATAACAAAGAAGTCGCTTTCGCCCAGACGCGCCGAAACCTCAAAGTTCCCCGGCACACCGCCGATCACAAATCCCGGTTTGTAACCGCACTGTTCCAGAATCCAGGTCGCCATTCCCGCGGTGGTAGTTTTGCCGTGTGTACCGGCAACGGCCAGCACCCAGCGGTCGCGCAGCACAAAATCGTGCAGCCACTGTGGACCTGACATATAAGGGATGTTTTTTTCCAGTACCGCTTCCACACACGGATTTCCACGGGTCATGGCGTTGCCAATAATCACCAGATCCGGCTGCGGATCGAGCTGGCTGGCATCGTAACCCTGAATCAGCTCAATGCCTTGCTTCTCAAGTAAGGTGCTCATCGGCGGATACACATTGGCGTCCGAACCCGTTACTTCATGGCCTAACTGGCGCGCCAGCATCGCCAGACCGCCCATAAATGTGCCACAAATTCCTAAAATATGAATGCGCATACGTCACTATCCTTTTTTAATCTGCCGCTCATTTTACGCATATGTCGGGCAAGTGAGAAACGCATTTCAGGATAATCCGCAATTTGCTGGCGCGATTCACCTGAGCGCAACATTGAGATTATTTGTTAAGATTGTTGCGGTCGCTTTACTCCATAAACATTGCAGGGAAAGTTTTATGAAAACGTTAGGTGAATTTATTGTCGAAAAGCAGCACGAGTTTTCTCATGCTACCGGTGAGCTCACTGCTTTGCTGTCGGCAATAAAACTGGGCGCCAAGATTATCCATCGCGATATCAACAAAGCAGGACTGGTTGATATCCTGGGTGCCAGCGGTGCTGAGAACGTGCAGGGCGAGGTTCAGCAGAAACTCGACTTGTTCGCTAATGAAAAACTGAAAGCCGCACTGAAAGCACGCGATATCGTTGCGGGCATTGCCTCTGAAGAAGAAGATGAGATTGTTGTCTTTGAAGGCTGTGAACATGCAAAATACGTGGTGCTGATGGACCCACTGGATGGCTCGTCCAACATCGATGTTAACGTCTCTGTCGGTACCATTTTCTCCATCTACCGCCGAGTTACGCCCGTCGGCACGCCGGTAACGGAAGAAGATTTCCTCCAGCCTGGTAACAAACAAGTTGCGGCAGGTTACGTGGTATACGGCTCCTCTACCATGCTGGTTTACACCACCGGATGCGGTGTTCACGCCTTTACTTACGATCCTTCGCTGGGCGTTTTCTGTCTGTGCCAGGAACGGATGCGCTTCCCGGAGAAAGGCAAAACCTACTCCATCAACGAAGGAAACTACATTAAGTTTCCGAACGGGGTGAAGAAGTACATTAAATTCTGCCAGGAAGAAGATAAATCCACCAACCGCCCGTATACCTCACGTTATATCGGTTCACTGGTCGCGGATTTCCACCGTAACCTGCTGAAAGGCGGTATTTATCTCTACCCAAGCACCGCCAGCCACCCGGACGGCAAACTGCGTTTGCTGTATGAGTGCAACCCGATGGCATTCCTGGCGGAACAAGCGGGCGGTAAAGCGAGCGATGGCAAAGAGCGTATTCTGGATATCATCCCGGAAACCCTGCACCAGCGCCGTTCATTCTTTGTCGGCAACGACCATATGGTTGAAGATGTCGAACGCTTTATCCGTGAGTTCCCGGACGCGTAATCTCCTGCGCCTCTCCACACGGAGAGGCGTTTTTATCGCTGCGCAATGTTGACTCTTGTCACTGGCGAACTCTGACGATTCTCCCACAGCACCGTTAACCCACGCTGTAATGCTATAAAAATAAACAACAAAATACCGATGGCGATTTTCGTCCACCAGGAACTCAGCGTGCCGTCAAAGTTGATGTAAGTCTGGATCAGTCCCTGAATTGCCACGCCAAAAAGCGTCCCAAGCACCGTCCCGACGCCACCACTTAACAACGTACCGCCAATCACCACCGACGCGATGGCGTCCAGTTCCACACCTACGCCCGCCAGTGCATATCCGGCCTGGGTATAAATCGAGAAGACAATCCCCGCCAGTGTTGCCAGTCCGGTGGAGAGCATATAAATGCGAATAGTGGTGCTGCGAGTAGAAATCCCCATCAGGTTCGCCGACGTCGCGTTGCCGCCAATAGCGTACACCTGATTGCCAAAACGGGTACGATGCGCAAGGAAAATACCGATAACCACCACCGCCAGCATCAACAGCCCCATCGCACTAAGGCGACCGCCGCCGGGGATTTTCCACGCAAGGCTTGAGAGCGTGTCATAAATGGGATGGTTTATCGGAATCGACTCTTCCGAAACGAGATAGCTGACGCCGCGCAAAAAGAACATCCCCGCAAGCGTAATGATAAATGCCGGGATCTTCAGGGCGTCGATCAGAAGCCCCATAAATGCGCCGAAGGCACAGCCCATCACCAGCACTAGCGGAAACGCCAGCAGCGGCGAGAGGCCGAAATCGCCAACCACTTTTGCCAGAAACACGCCAGTAAAGGCGATCACCGAACCGACGGAGAGATCGATACCGCCAGAGAGGATCACAAAGGTCATGCCAACGGCGATTATCCCAAGAAAGGCGTTATCTGTCAGGATATTGCAGATCACTCTTGTGGAAGCAAAACCGGGAAACTGCGTCAGGCAGTAGAAATAGCCCAGCACAAAGACGCCGATGGTGATCATCAGTGGCAAATTACGTTTTATCATGGCTACGTACTCCTTTAATCAGACTGATAAAGCGTTGCGACTGAACAATCAGCACACAAAGCACCACCACCGCTTTTACGACCTGGTTCATCTCCGGCGGAAAGCCAGAAAGTAAAATTCCGGTGTTCATCCCCTGAATAATCAGCGCCCCCACGACTGAGAGCAGCAGGTTAAAGCGCCCGCCCATCAGCGATCCGCCGCCAATCACCACCGCAAGAATGGCGTCCAGCTCCAGCCATAACCCGGCGTTATTGGCATCGGCACCGCGAATATCCGCCGCCACGATAATGCCCGCAATCGCCGCACACAGCCCGCTCAACACGTAGGTGAGCATGACGATGATCCGCGTGTTTACCCCGGCATTTTTTGCCGCCCGAATGTTGATACCAACGGCTTCGATAAACATCCCCAGCGCCGTTTTGCGGGTCAACAGCCAGAACAGGAGAAGCGTCATCACCGCGATAATGACCGGCGTTGGCAGGAACAACAGCGATCCGCTGCCAAACCATGAGAGATCCGGCGAGTTAAACGTGACGATCTGCCCGGCGGTGATCAGTTGCGCCACGCCGCGCCCGGCGACCATCAGGATCAGGGTGGCGACAAACGGCTGAATTTTGAGGATCGCTACCAGTATGCCGTTCCACAATCCCGCCAGGATGCCGGTGCCCAGGGCGCTTAACAAAACAATCGGCAGGCTGAATCCCGCGACCGTCATCGCAGCCGTTGTGGCTCCGGCGATAGCCATCACCGCCCCTACGGAGAGATCAATCCCACCGGTGGCGATCACCAGCGTCATACCAATCGCCAGTAACGCAACGGGAGCTGCACGGTTAAGAATGTCGATAGGGCTACCGAACAAACGCCCATCCTGAAGCACCACCTGCCAGAAATGCGGGGCTACCAGGCTATCGACCAGCAGCACCAGCAATAGCGCCGCCAGCTGCGGCATTCCCGTTGGCCAGCGAAAGCGCCTTTTCGGCGGCGTAGTGTCCGGGAGAGATTGAGGCATCACACTGTTCTCCTTACGCCGCAATGGCGTTCATGATCGCCGGAACGGAAAGCTCTGCCAGCGGGATCTCCGCCACCTGTTTGCGATCGCGCATGATAATCACCCGATCGGCATAGCCCACCAGCTCTTCCAGTTCGGAGGAGATCACCAACAGCGCCAGACCGTCAGCACACAGCGTTTCAATCAGGCGGATGATCTCGGCGTGGGCACCAACATCAATGCCGCGGGTTGGCTCGTCGAGGATCAGAAATTGCGGTCGGGTCAGTAGCCAACGTGAAAGCAACACTTTTTGCTGATTGCCGCCAGAGAGAAATTCAATCGGTTGTTCAGTTGAAGGTGTGCGAATGCCAAGCTGGCGGATAAAGCGTTCGGCAATCTCTTGCTGCTCTTTGCGGGAAATGGGTCGTAGCCAGCCGCGCTGGGCCTGGAGAGCGAGGATGATATTTTCCCGTACCGAGGCGGCGGCGATGATGCCATCGGTTTTCCTGTCTTCCGGGCAGAAGCCGATGCCCAGTACCGAAGCCTGATGTGGCGATCGCAGGTTTTGCGGTTTGCCTTTGATCAACGCCGTGCCGCTGTCAGCAGGTTTGATACCGAAGATCACTTCGGCGGTTTCGGTACGTCCGGATCCCAGCAAGCCTGCCAGGCCGACGATCTCGCCGGGGCGTACTTCGAGATCAAACGGTGCGATCGTTCCTTTTTTGCCGTAATTTTTGAACGCGGCAACGGGTTTGTCGCTCAACAATGTTCGCCCGGCACGCTGTAGCGCGTGGGTATCCAGCTCGCGCCCCAGCATCATTTTTACCAGTTCGATCTGCGGTAGCTCGCGCGTTTCCCGACAGCCTACGAAACTGCCGTTGCGTAAGACGGTGATCCGATCGCTGACCTGATAGACCTGATCGAGAAAGTGAGTGACAAAGATCAGGCTGACGCCGCGATCGCGCAACTGACGCATCAGGCCAAACAGTAACTCTACTTCCTGGGTGTCGAGGCTGGCGGTGGGTTCATCGAGGATCAGCACTTTGGCGGAGAGATCGATAGCCCGGCAAATGGCGACGATTTGCTGCATCGCCACCGAAAAACGGTTAAGCGGTTCACGCACGTCGAGGGAGAAACCGTAAGATGTCATCAGTTCGGTGGCACGCTTTTCCATCTCTTTGCGGCGTAGAAAGCCGAAACGTTTGGGTTCGCGACCTATGAATAGATTATCAGCGACCGACATATTGGGTAGCAGGTTGACTTCCTGATAAACGGTTCCGATGCCGAGTTGTTGTGCATGGGCGGTATTTTTCGGTGAGATAGCCTGGCCTTCCAGCCAGATGGTGCCGCGATCGGCGTGGTATACACCGGTTAATGCTTTGATTAGCGTCGATTTTCCCGCCCCGTTTTCACCGAGCAGCGCCATGATTTCGCCACGGCGCAGGCTGAAATCAACGTTGTCTAACGCTTTGACGCCGGGGAAAAATTTACTTAATCCTTCGGTGCGGAGGATTTCCTGGTGTTGGTCGGTCGTCATGGTTTCCCCCTTAGCCACGCTCTAAAAGTCTGGGAATAGATCGTGCCTGATGTTAAGAGCTGCGCCGTTTGTCCCCCTCACCCTAACCCTCTCCCCGAAGGGGCGAGGGGACAGATTGTGCACGGTGTTAAGTCCGGTGTTGCACCACTGCCGGATGCGGCGTGAACGCCTTATCCGGCCTACACAGAGCACCGAACTCGTAGGCATGATAAGACGCGGTAAGCGTCGCATCAGGCTTCAGCGCACCACCGCCGGATGCGGCGCGAGCGCCTTATCCGGCCTACGAATCGGCATCAGGCATTGATACCCTCAATACCCCATATTTTTCTTCTTCTCTAACTCTTCTTTTGCGGTATCAGGCAGATAAAGGGTGGATTTGGTCAGCGTTAGCTTTTCAGGCATGGTGCCGTCTTTTTTGTATTTCTCCAGCGCGTCGAAGGCGGGACCTGCCATATTCGGCGTCAGTTCAACACTGGCGTTCGCTTCGCCATCAATCATCGCTTTGTAGATATCCGGTACGCCATCAATGGAACCCGTGAGGATATCTTTACCCGGCTTCAGGCCCGCTTCTTTAATTGCCTGAATTGCACCAATCACCATGTCATCGTTATGGGCGTAAACCATGCAGATGTTTTTGCCGTTGTTTTCCGCTTTGATAAAGCTCTCCATGACTTCTTTGCCTTTACTGCGGGTGAAGTCACCTGACTGCGAGCGGATAATTTTGATATTTGGCGCATTCTTAATGGCTTCGGCAAAGCCTTTCTTACGGTCAATGGCGACGCTGGCCCCAACGGTGCCCTGCAGCTCCACCACGTTGCATGGTTTGCCATTCACTTCTTTTACCAGCCAGTCACCAATCAACTTGCCTTCGAGGATGTTGTCGGCGGTGACAGTGGTCATATAGAGAGATTTGTCTTTCACATCGATGGAACGGTCAAGCAAGAAGACCGGGATTTCGGCATCTTTCGCCTCTTTTAATACCGGCTCCCAACCCGTCGCTACCACTGGAGCGATAAAGATCGCATCCACCCCTTGTGCAACGAAGGAACGTACCGCTTTAATCTGGTTTTCCTGCTTTTGTTGACCATCGGCAATTTTCAACGTAATTCCGCGTTTTTCGGCCTCACTTTTCGCCACATTGGTTTCTGCGGCACGCCAGCCGGATTCCGATCCGACCTGCGAAAATCCTACGGTTAATGGAGCGGCCAACGCCATAGACGACATGGCTGCCGAGACTGCAGAGACTACAAGTAAGCGTTTCCACATAGGGTTGTCCTCGTCGGGGTAATTATTATTGGTGAAAAGATGTTCGCGGAAAAACTATAGACAATTCGTTATGTAACGGATTGCGTTACATCACACTTCATAAAAGTAAATAAAACGTTAATCACAAGTTTGTAATCGCTTTCATCTCACTATGAAAAATGCGGCTACGGTTATGGATTTTCCTGCTCTGTATACCGTCTTAAAACTGGCGAAAAAGGAAAATGAAGACGAAAACAAGCGAAGACATTCGGCGCGAGTTGGCTATAATACTCGGCACTTGTTTGCCACATATTTTTAAAGGAAACAGACATGAGCTTACTCAACGTCCCTGCGGGTAAAGATCTGCCGGAAGACATCTACGTTGTTATTGAGATCCCGGCTAACGCAGATCCGATCAAATACGAAATCGACAAAGAGAGCGGCGCACTGTTCGTTGACCGCTTCATGTCCACCGCGATGTTCTATCCGTGCAACTACGGCTATATCAACCACACTCTGTCTCTGGACGGTGACCCGGTTGACGTACTGGTCCCGACTCCGTACCCGCTGCAGCCGGGTTCTGTGATCCGTTGCCGTCCGGTTGGCGTTCTGAAAATGACCGACGAAGCCGGTGAAGATGCGAAACTGATTGCTGTTCCGCACACCAAGCTGAGCAAAGAATACGATCACATTAAAGACGTTAACGATCTGCCAGAGCTGCTGAAAGCGCAGATCGCTCACTTCTTCGAGCACTACAAAGACCTCGAAAAAGGCAAGTGGGTGAAAGTTGAAGGTTGGGAAAACGCAGAAGCCGCTAAAGCTGAAATCGTTGCCTCCTTCGAGCGCGCAAAGAATAAATAAGTTCTTCTGGCGCAATAACCCTGAACACCGGGCTTCGGTTAGTAAGGGTTTTTTTATGCCCGCGATAAATAAACACACCTTATTCCACCACCGCCTGCAAGCGTAATAACGCCTCTTCCACCACCTCATCCGCAGCCAGACCAATACGCTTTGCCAGCCGGGCGCGTAGATCCATCATCCGCACCTGATTCACCAGCACCACGCCGTGCACATCGCCTTCTTCGCAATGTAAAGGAACGCTAAATCCGGCATAACGGGCAAAATTTCCGCCCTGCGTAATGGGGGCCACCAGCGTCATTCCCAGTTGATTAAAGGCTTGAACGGAGAGCACAAGCGCAGGTCGACCAGCACCTTGCTGTTCATGGCCGCTTGCTGGATCAAAGCCAACCAGCACAATGTCTCCCCGTTCAAATTCACTTTTCTTTACCATATTTCGTCACCCGCAGGGGTGGATTTACCCCAGACATCCTGCTCGCTAAGTTCCGCGGCGTTCATGTCACACTGTGCCAGCAGTTCATCAAGCGAGTAGCGCCTGGAGATGGGTGTCAGAATCAGTTGGTTGTTGCTCACCTGCGCTTCCACGCTCTGCCCCGGCTGTAAGTTAAGTTCTTTCATTACGATATTGGGAATGACCATACCTGCACTGTTCCCCCATCTTTTTATGGTAATACGCATCTGCACCTCCTTAAGTTATACAAAGTATAACTCACGGTGCTACAGGAAACGTTTTACCCCTGCACATTTGTGAACGCCAGCAGAGTTTTTTATGCGATTGCAGATATGGAAAGCGGCTCGGAGAGAAAAGCAAAAGATGGAAAAGTTACAAAAAAAAATCGCGAGATACATCGCATAAAACAACGCCACCCGAAGGTGGCGTGCTTTTATTATTACTTATCCCTGTCTAACCAGTCGCCGCTTTCAATTAGCTTTAATCCATCGACGGGTCGTTGATAAACGTACATCCATGCACTCCCGTACGGCGTCTGAATCAACTGGCGCGCGTATTCACCGCCCCTGGTGCGCAAGGCATCAAGTTCGGCCAGCGTGGCGTTGTCAATACGATAAACTTCACCGTGTACTGTTCCGTTCCCCGGAACTGCGCCTGGATAGTGGCCCAGGCTATACAACTGGTAGTTATCGATACTGAAATCGCCCAGTAACTGGGCATTGGTCATCCAGTGACTGTTGCCTTGTTTGTGGCGTAAACTGCCGTAGACAAATATTCGCATTGCTAAAACTCGAACTGATAGAGCAAATCCAGTGCCTGGTCTACACCAGACACGGCTTCCAGATATAGCTTAGGCATCAGGCGATAACGTAACGTGAGTGTTGCTATAGAGTCAAATATACCCACGCCGTATTTCACTTGCAGACCTGGCAATACATAGCCGCTGACCACTACCTGGGAGGAGTCGCCTACTCCCTGGGTGTCGAGCGCTAAATTGCTTACGCCAAACGTCTCGCCGATTTTACCCACAATCTGGCCACTTTGCGCAACCCCCAGGCCAATCAGCATTGAGGTCATCGCCGCACTGTCGCTCTGATCGCTCTCCAGCCCTTGTCCACGTAGCAAATAAGACAATGCAGCTTGTTGCGACATAGCCGGGTCAGAGAAGATCTCCGCTTTCGGTTCGTCCGCCAGACCAGTGACGCGAACTCCGGCGATTACGTCGTCTTCTGTAGCATCCGGGTTACGAATAGCTTCAATATTAAGATACGGTTGATCTGGCGGACCAGAGAACAGTAGCTCACCCTTACGCACAATCAGATCCTGACCATAGGCATGGAAGCGCCCTTCAGGGATGTTGATCTGCCCGTTCAGGCCCAGCCCTTGTTTGTCCTGAACGACGTTAAGATCGCCCGTCAGCCGCGCTTTCAGGCCAAAGGCGTCAATGCGCACATTGTTGCCAACGTGGACAATCAGGTTACTGTTAATCGGAATCGACGCCGTTTTCGGCTCTTCCGGTTGCAGGTTATCGTTAAGCATCACCACATCGCTGGAGACGCCTACTGCGCTTTCCGGCAGATCGTGCACCACGATGCGCGCCCACGGGACATCCACGCGACCATCGAGGGTAAACAGGTTTGGTGTAGCCTCGAATACAACATCTGGCGATACATCCATTCGTACCATCGGCGGCACGGTGATCCGCACTTTACTGCCTTTCGCCGTTACTCGTGCCCGCCAGTTTTCAATTTGGCTCCAGTCGGCATCACCGTTCAGGTAGATTTCACCCTGCTGGGTCCGTACTGTACCGGCAAGCGTCGAGCGCATACCGTTAAAGTTGACCGCAAGCTGGCTCGGCTGCATATCAAACGGCATAAAGTTGCCGTCGATATCCACACCCGTAACCTGAAGCTGACCAAACAACTGCGGGCTTTGCACATCACCACCCAGACGCAAGTTGGCACTCACCATCCCCGCTGCTTTTTCCCCACGGGTAAAGATGGGGTTTATCATCGCAAGGTTGAAGTTACGGATATTGACGTTGCCACCAAGATTACGGCGGCCTTGCGGATCGGTCACCTGCACCTGTCCATCAAACTGGCCGTTATTGGTCAGGCGGATGGTCCAGCCCAATTCGGCACGGTTGTTACGCAATTCCGCCGTCAGATTCAGTGTCTGAAACGCCACCGGCAGCGCCGCATCGTTGACGGTTTGCGTTACCTGCACGTTACGCCCCGAAAGGGTGATACTGCCCTGCGGCAGCCCCTCTTTCGTGGTGTCCCAGGCAACATCCGCTTTACCCGTGAAGATACCGCTGGCCTGAGTGGTTTCTGGCATAAACGGTTTCAGCATGGCGAGGTCGAAGCGGTTGAGATTCACCACCGCACGCCCTTCGGCCCCCGCATCGATAGTTTGCGGCACGCACAGTTCCGCATTCGGGTTAAGCCAGCAGTGTGGCCCGATGCTGATTTTTTGCTCCTTATTGCGGTAATCCAGCGCAATATCGCGGGTCAGCGACCACGGGCCGACCGGCGTCTGGAAGCGGGTATTGCTAAGAGTTCCCTTCCAGCGTTCTTCTTTGCGATCAAAACTTCCTGCCAGATTAAGCTGCCCGGAGACAGGCTCGCCCTGAATCCGCAACTGTAGCTCGTGCTGCTTTTCGCTGCCTTTGGCATTCAGGGTGACGAGGTTGATATTTACATCCGGCTGCGAAATTTGCTCAACGCGTACGTCGAGTTTCCCGGCGATCTGATCGGTGGATTTAATGTCGCCTTCCACGCGAACCTGCGCCACGGAAAGTTCCTGCCAGCGCAGGCCGCGCGCGGTGATATCTGCCAGTAGTTGTGGCGCTTCCACCGTGCCGCGTACTTTCACCAGCCCTTTCGCTGTACCGCCAAGCCCCGGCAGCGCGTTATCCAGCCCCGGCGCGTTGATGGTGGCATCAAGATTGAGATCTTTTACCCCCAGCTCGCCTTTCACTTCGGCACTGTTTGGCCCGAGTTCCAGATGAAGCCCAGGGATCATCCACTGCATATAACTGTTGCCTTTCAGCGTGCCGTCAACGTTCACTTTGTTCTGTTTGACGTTACCGGTCAGCTTCAGTTCTGGCACCTCCATCTGCCAGGTGCCGCCGTACAGGCTACCGCGGGTTTTAATCAAGCCATTGAGTTTCGACGGCCACTCCGGGAACTCTTTGGCGGTGTTAATGCCATTAAGCGTTAGCTCACCGCGCCAACTAATGGCCTGCTGCCAGTCGAGCAACGCCTTGAGTTCAGTTTTCCCTTCCAGCGCCGCGACGGTGAGTTTGTCGAGATTGACCTGCTGTTCATTACCTTTGGCATCAAGGGTAATGGTGGCTGGCGGGATCTCCTGTCCCTTCACTGCCGTACGCATAGAGAGCGTGTAATCGGTCATTTTGCCGGTAAGTTTCAGTTTCAGATCATCCGCCTGATACTGCTTCTCACCAGTGAACGGCCAGTAAAGCTGTTTGCTGTTCACTTCCACGTTGAGCGGCAATCCGGCTTCCGCCAGTCGCGTCTGGGCGCGTAAATCCATATCCACCGGACCGGAAAGATTAACGCCAATCTCCAGCTGTTCGCGCAGCGCGCCACCCACTTTTAGCTTCACTTTTTCACCTTTCAACGGCTCCACGTTCAGTGTGCTGTTGAGGGTGATATCCACCGGCCAGTTGTCTGACAGCTGCGCCGTGCCGCTGGCGTTGACGATCCCCTGGTTGGAATCGATATCCAGGGCGTCCAGTTTAGTATTGCCGTCAATGCTGCTCACTTTCAGCAGCATGGTGCGCACGGTGATGTCCGTGTCGCCCGTCACACGTAACTGCTCGCCTTTAAACTCTTCAATGTTCAGGTTAAGCGGCAAATGCAAGTCGGTCATTTCCGGCAATACCGGGCGAGAAAAGAGATCTTTCAGCGTTTCGCCGAGCGGCTTTTCCTCCGGCTGCGGATTTTCAATTTTCGGTTCGACCACTTCTTCCTGCGCCACTTCCGCCACTTTCGGCAGAGCAATCAGCAGGCCTTTCAGCGACGTCGGTTTCAGGGTCAGGGTTTTCTCCTGCCAGTTCAGGCCGGAGGTGAAGTCCATCACCGACACCGTGGTGTCATCAATCTTGATGTTGACGTTGTCCAGCGCCACCCGTGTCAGGGTGATGGGATACGGCGTGGAGAGATCCAGCGGACCGCTATCTTCCTCTTCTTCAACCTGTTCAGAAGGAGGCATTTTTTTACTGTCGATGTTGACCTGAATGTCTTTCAGCGCCAGGTCATTAATACAAACGCTACTGTTCCACAGGCACTCAAGACCGACCGCCAGATGCAGATTACCCGCTTTTACCGCCACGCCTGGCTGCTCATAACGAACGTCAGACAAGGTGAGATCGCGCCAGCCGCCGGTGACCTTGCCAATATCCAGTCCTGGCACCCAGCGATCCGCCGCTTTAAATACCAGATGCAGGCCGCTGGTGGTGCCCACCAGAAACGCCACCGATCCCAGCAACAGTAAGATAACGATAACCACGCCGAGGCTGATTTTTTTCCATAAACTCATAATTCTGGCCCCAGACCGATGTAAAACTGTAACCCGTGCTCGTCTTTATCCGCGACCGGTACGGCAAAATCGAGTTTGATTGGCCCGACCGGCGATTCCCAGCGTACGCCGACCCCGGTACCGGTTTTAAAGTCGCTGCGGCGAATATCGCTTACCGCTTCGCCACTATCGACAAACACCGCGCCCCACCATTTTCCGGTCACGTTGTACTGGTATTCCAGCGATCCGGTTATCAGCTTCGAGGCCCCTTTCAGGTCACCGTTGGCGTATTTCGGGGCGATAGATTTGTATTTGTAGCCGCGAATACTGCGATCGCCCCCGGCGAAGAAACGCAGATCCGGCGGTACTTTGTCGAAATCACCCGTTTCAATCCAGCCCAGCGTGCTGCGTGTCACAAAACGATGGCGATCGTACAGTGTGCGGATCCAGACGTTCTGCGCCTGGAAAACGGAGAAATCGACATCTGAGCCCCAGGCCGTGTTGGAGTAGTCGATAGAGTAGCGTTGCGAGTCGCCCCAGGTTGGCATCAGGCCACCACGAGAACGCGTGCGGCTAATCATCACCCCAGGATAAAACAGCATCGTGGTGTTGGTAATTTCACCCTGGGTAAAGTGGTCGAGGCTCCAGCGCAGGTTAATGGCACGCTGCCAGCCGCTGGAGAGATCCCAGTAGCGAGAAGCCACCAGCGTAGTGGAGTCAGATTCGGTATCGTTCAGGTCAGTGCGCTTAAAACCGCCCTGCACCAAATAATATTGTTCCAGTGGATTCTTCAGCAGCGGCATTTTATAGCTGAAGTCGAGGGTCTGTTCCGGCGCGGAAATACTGGTACTGGTGGTCAGACTGTGACCATAAGAGTTCATCCACGGCTTTTTCCACGTCGCTTTCACGCGCGGTCCCACGTCCGTAGAGTAACCGACCCCGGTTTCGATGGTGTTTTCAGTTCGCGGCGAAACCACGCCCGTCAAGGGTAATACTTTCGTTTCGCGCGCTTTATCAAATTGTGGAGCCACCACCACCGAGTTAAACCAGCCGGTAGCAGAAAGTCGGCGGTTCAGTTCCGCCAGATCTTTCGATTCGTACTCATCGCCCTCTTTAAACGGCACCAGATTTTGCAGGTATTCATCGCGGATTTGTGATCCTTCAAAGGTCACATGCCCAAAGCGGTAACGTTCGCCACTGTTATAATCAATATCCCAGAAGGCTTTATGCAGGCCGAGCGCAATGCCCAGCTGCGCTTTGGTAAATTCGCTATCGAAATAACCTTTACGCAACGCAATGCTGGTTAAGGACTTTTTGAAATTTTCATAATCGCCCTGGTTCAGCACCGTGCCAATAGCCGGGCGAGTATCGAGCAATTTCAAATAGTCTTTATCGGTCCGCGCGCCGCCGCGCAATACCACATCGGTGCCGCCAATTAACACCGGCACACCTGGCGTGACTTTGGCGATCAATACCTGCCGCCCTTTCTTTGGCGGTGGACGGAGATCAAATTCAATGGTCGGCTGGTAATAACCCAGCGCTTTCAGACCTTCACGGATGGCATCATCGACGCGTGCGCGAAAGCGACGGTCTGGCGTCACTTCATCACTTTCAATCGTAGAAAGCTGCGCACGAACGTTCTTTTCCAGCTGTCCCGATAACCCCTCGACCTGTAGACGGACGTTCGCGGCGACGGCAGATCCGCTTAAGCAGAGTAAGCTTACACAGCATAACTGTCGGATATAGCGCACATTTTCTCCTGAATATCCTTTTTTCCTGCCCCTGGAACGCCGTTAAACGGCTTAACAAAAATCCAGTAATATGGATTAAAAAGCAGACTAAACCCCAAATATTTCTTATGTTTTACTTTAGACCTATTCACGGTGGTTATTGTGTGCAAATACGCCTCTTGTTACAACCTTAACCCCAATGACCGATTTTCGGGAGAGCGACACCATGAGTTTATTTGATAAAAAGCATCTGGTTTCCCCCGCCGATGCCCTGCCTGGACGTAACACCCCGATGCCCGTAGCCACGCTGCATGCGGTCAACGGTCACTCAATGACCAATGTACCTGATGGAATGGAGATTGCCATTTTTGCGATGGGTTGTTTCTGGGGTGTGGAGCGTCTGTTCTGGCAGTTACCCGGCGTTTACAGCACCGCCGCAGGCTATACCGGAGGCTATACGCCAAATCCGACTTATCGGGAAGTGTGCTCCGGTGATACGGGTCATGCCGAAGCGGTACGCATTGTTTACGATCCTTCCGTCATCAGCTATGAGCAGTTGCTACAGGTATTTTGGGAGAATCACGATCCCGCCCAGGGAATGCGTCAGGGCAATGACCACGGCACGCAGTATCGTTCAGCGATTTATCCGCTGACCCCAGAACAGGATGCCGCAGCTCGCGCCAGTCTGGAACGTTTTCAGGCGGCGATGCTTGCCGCCGATGATGATCGTCACATCACCACGGAAATCGCTAACGCCACACCGTTTTATTATGCCGAAGATGACCACCAGCAATATCTGCATAAAAACCCGTATGGTTACTGTGGAATTGGCGGAATTGGCGTCTGTCTGCCACCGGAAGCATAGCGTTACGGGTACAAATGTAGATTGTTGATAAAGTGCGCTTTATTTATGCCAGATGCGGCGTAAACGCCTTACCAGGCCTACAAAATCGTCCAAATTCAATATATTGCAAGGACTGCGTAGATACTGTTATGGCCTGCAAGTTTTTTCCTGGTCCGGTTTCCCGGATTGCAGGCATGCCAGACACAGCGCCGTCAGGCG